>JAAANX010000168.1 GCA_009909085.1 Cyanobacteria bacterium GSL.Bin1
ATTATCTTCACTCGTTTTTCTAAGTAGAAACTGAGTTTTTGATAATAAAGAGATTAATATTTTTTTGCATCCAACTTAGCCGAGAAAGGAGAATTAAAAGAACGCTTTAACAACAGCCATCCCCTTGATAATGCCATGTTGATGCAGTAACAACAATGGTGTCTGGAAACTGTTGGGCAAGTTGATGAGCGGTTTTATCACAAACCCCTAAAGGAACGCCTTTTTGGAAAGTATGTCCTTTCCCGTCATCCCAAGTTTCTTCTGAACCCCGATAAATGGCTGTTTTCCCAGTAAAAATGCAAGCACCATCGGCTGGGGTGGGAACTTTCAATGCAACTGAGTCTAAACTATCCAACTGTAAATCTTCACTTAAGCCATAGGTGGCGGTATCGAGTAGGCGATAAGGGCGACGGGCGCGCACTTCAATTTCACCAAACCCAGCTTCTACTAAGCAATTCATATACTCAGGGTAAGTCAGTGCGCCGGAAAGACACATTGCTCGTAACCGTTCATCTTGACGGAGTTTGTCTGGAATCGGCTGAGTGGCAATGGGGTCACTCATCAATAAACGACCGCCGGGTTTGAGAACGCGATAAACTTCTTTGAGGGCAGTTTTTAAGTCTTGCCGTTCAAAGATATTAAACAGACAATTTTGCGCCACAACATCAACGGATTCATTCCGAACGGGTAAATTAAAGGCATCCCCAGAAACAATTTTGACAAAACTGGGGTCAAACCACTCGTTTTGTTTCGCAGCTTGGTGAAGATTCTGTTTGGCGACCTCGCGCATTTCTGCAACCGGTTCCACCGCAATAATGGCTTCCGGACGAGGGGAAAAATAAGCAAATTGCAGGGCTTCTAACCCTCCGCCAATGCCAACATAGAGGACAGTGGGTTGATTCCCTAATTCTGTGGGTTGAACGGTTGTGCCACAGCCGTAGTTCATTTCCTGCATAGCAGAGGGAATACTGAGTCCGGGGAGTTGAAAGGAGCCATTTTGAACGCAACATAAGCCCAATTCTGGGGTTTCGGCGACTTGTTTATAAAATTGTGCGGTTGTTTCGAGATAAGTCATATTCATTTCTCTGTTTGCTGAGCAACGGTCGCAGCAGGCGCCTTCTGTTTAAGAAGGCGTAATCTGCGACTGCTTTTGATTGTGGAAGGGTTGCCTTAATTTTTACTGAAAGAATAGAAACTGGGACTTTTTTTATCTGTCTCTCAGGTAAAATTCAGATTAAGGTGAGTTGATCATAACTATAGTGCTTGCCGTTTTTGGGTTAACTTCAAGATGAATTACAGTTTCGATTATGGTTTCTTCGGCTTATTCTTCCGACTATTGCGCTCGCCGTTTAAGGCTTCTCGCTGATGAGACGCGCTTTCAAGTGTTGCAACTGTTACGAGAGAAACCACGTTATGTCGGGGAAATCAATCAACTGATTCCTATTGAACAGAGTTTGTTATCCCATCATCTGAAAATTTTGCGAGAGGAAGGATTGGTGAAAGCCCAACGCATTGGCAAAGGTGTTTTGTATGACTTAGCGCCAGAAGTGGCTCAGTTCCGGGAAAAAGGGTTTAATCTGGGCTGTTGCTTATTGGAATTTCACTGATTCTCATTTTGGCAATTTTGAAACAACGGTGAGCCAGGACATGACAAAATGATTTTCCTAGCTTTCCCTTCCTATGGAAAAGACAGGAAAAAAATATTTGGTTCTTTTACATGAAAACTTATTTATATGAAATTTAATTGATATGACAACCCAAGAATTGATTAAACCGATTGGCATCGGCTTCCTTTTAATCGGAGTTTCTGCTTGTGGCAATGACTCCTCAACCCAAACCTTAACTTTAACGGGATCCAGTACCGTTGCCCCGGTTGCCTCAGAAATTGCGAAAGCCTATGAAGAAAATCATCCCGAGGTGGAAATTAATGTGCAAACGGGGGGATCTTCTCGGGGAATTGCTGATGCGCGCTCAGGTGTGGCGGATATTGGCATGGCTTCCCGTACGCTCGCTGCTGAGGAATCGGACTTGATGGCGCATACTATTGCTCGGGATGGCGTTACAATCATTGTTCACCAGGATAATCCGGTTACCTCTCTCAGCAATCAACAAATTATTGATATCTACACTGACAAAATTAACAATTGGCAAGCCGTGGGGGGAAACAATGCGCCGATCACGGTGGTGCATAAATCTGCGGGTCGTGCTACCCGAGAGGTGTTTCTGAACTTTTTTGAACTAGAACCACAACAAGTGGTTCCCGATACGATTATCGGCGATAACGAACAAGGGATTAAAACGGTTGCGGGTAATGCAAACGCGATTGGATATGTCTCGATTGGTGCAGCAGAAGTGAACCGCGATCAGGGGACTGCGATTCAGTTATTGCCTCTGGCAGGAATCGAAGCCTCTACCGAAACCTTGAGTCAAGGGCAATTCCCCCTCAGTCGCCCCCTGAATTTCGTTACCAACGGTGAACCTACGGATTTAGCCCAAGCGTTTATTGAATTTGCACAATCGTCTCAAGTCCATGACATTATTCAAGAGCAATCTTTTAGCCCAGTTTCCCAGTGAAGCGATTATTCTCTGGTTGCTACGTCTCATGGCGCTGATTTGCGGTGCAATTTTACTGCTGATTGTTATTTTTCTGACATGGAAAGCCTTCCCGATTTTCAGTGAGATTGGACTGGTCAAGTTTTTTACGGATCGCAGTTGGCACCCCACTGCTGGAGAATACAATTTCATCCCGATGCTATTGGGAACCATTTTGACCAGTTTGGGGGCGATTCTGGTGGCAACCCCAACTGGGGTCATTTCTGCGATTTTTACTCACTATTATGCCCCGATCGCGATCGCGCTGATTTATCGCCGATCGCGATCGCGCTGATTTATCGCCGTCTCATTGAACTTCTAGCTGGTATTCCTTCCGTAGTTTATGGGTTTTGGGGATTGGTGGTTCTCGTCCCGTTAATTAACCAGATTCAGTCGCCAGGGGCAAGTTTACTCGCTGGCATTTGCATTTTAAGTCTAATGATTCTGCCCACAGTAGCACTGGTAACGGATTCCAGTTTTGCTAATGTTCCTGTTCAATATTTAAGCAGTGCTCAGGCGTTGGGATTAGGTCGCTTTGCCACGGTTTGGGGGGTAGTGTTACCCGCCAGTAAATCTGGGATTGTAGCAGGAATCGTGTTAGCAACAGGACGAGCGTTAGGGGAAACCATGGCGGTGGTGATGGTGTGTGGGAATGTGGTGCAAGTTCCTAATAGTTTATTCGATCCCGTGCGTACCTTAACAGCCAATATTGCGTTGGAAATGGGCTATGCCATGAGCACTCATCGCTCTGCTTTATTTTTCAGTGGGTTGATGTTAATGGCGCTAGTGACGGTGTTAATTGGTTTTGGGAGAACACAAGCAGACTGATGTTCAACGACTCCCTCTAACTCTCTTGGGAGAGTATAGAGGGAGATTGAGAGTTCCAACGCTCTCCTAAATAGTTGAATAGCCGATTTAGCCCTGATCTGGTACAGACTTCCGAATACTCCTCTAGTTCGGATTATCTCTAAAACTCGTTGGAGGGTTGCCTTAAGAAGGGACATCTTGGTCAGGGTGGGCGAAGAGGCTGAAAACTTTATCACGAGAGGATTTTCTCCATGTATCGTGTTCCAGTTCTATCAAAAAACGGAGAACCACTAATGCCGACTAAGGCGAGTCGTGCTAGACGCTGGCTCAAAGAAGGGAAAGCCGTAATTTACAAAAACGACTTACATTCTTTCGCGGTTCAATTAACTGTAGATTCTGGAGAAGAAACCCAACCCGTAGCGGTGGGAATTGACCCAGGGAAACATTATTCAGGGATCGGGGTTCAATCATCTAAAGCCACCTTGTTCACCGCTCACTTAGAGCTACCCTTTCAACGGGTTAAAGACCGAATGGAAACCAGAGCGATGATGCGAAGAGGAAGAAGAGGACGACGAATTAACCGTAAGCTCCCTTTTAACTTACGCGCTCACCGTCAAAAACGCTTTAATAATCGTAGAGGTCACAAGCTCCCTCCTAGTATCAGAGCCAACCGTCAGCTAGAATACCGTGTAGTCAAGGAGTTATCGGGGTTGTTTCCCATTTCTTCTATCATCTACGAAATCGTTAAAGCAAAAGGGGATAAGGGATTTTCTCCTGTGATGGTAGGTCAAAAAGTGATGACGGAACAGTGGCTTCCTGAAATAGCACCCGTCACCACTAAATACGGTTGGGAAACTTCAGCAAGACGAGAGATGCTTGGGCTAGAAAAAGATAGAGAAAAGTCTAATCAAACCCCTGCTACTCATGCGGTAGATGGTGTGGCTTTAGCTTCATATCAGTTCTTAAAGTACAAGCGTATTCAAGGATACAAGGGATGGTTTGAGGGAAGTGTTGAACTTGAGTAATTGGTGTAATAATACGCATCCGGTTATGTTGTTCATTCGCAACAACAATCATGGAACGCCCTTGCAGTTGAAATTGCCATTGTTGTTGATTAATTCGATTAACATTACTCGCTTCTTGGCGAATAATCGTATTGACTGATTCTAGGGTCATGGTTTGGAGTTCAGTGGATGGTTGGGTTTGGGCAAGTAATAAAGATTGGTTTTCTCTCAGTAAAGGGAAAAGAAACCCCATTGAACTACCAAGAAAAACCCCTAAGCATAAGGAGAATTGATGTTTGTTTAGTAACATTGATCAGACATACTAACTGTCTTCCTGAGGATAGCTTCCTTGGCTGAAAATTAAATGAGAACAGTCGTTCTCCTTACTTCATTTTTCCGAACAACCAAAAATTAGTAATATTGTTCTACCAATTCTTGTAAGTTTCCGACGTTAGTTCCTTGACCGATTACTTCCACTTGCCATTGCTCATTATTTTCGGTTTGACGATAAATTTCAGCTAGAATAATCCCTGTTTTCGACTTACAACAATCATCTTCCGATAAACAATAACGAGCAATTTCTATTTCATGTTCCATATCCACTAATCGGACATAGGCATTATTGACCTGTCCTAAATTTTGTTTCCGTGGACCGGCTTCATAAATATTAGCAACGATTAGCAACTTTTTAATTCGTTTTGGGACTTGTGGTAATGTCACTAAAATTTGCTCTTTATCATTGATTTCACTATCATCTTCATCATTTTCTGTTGCATGAAGAGTAGTATGTTCTCCAGTTAAGTTATCTCCTAAGTGACTAATTGCTCCTGAAGAATGAGTTAGACTTCCATAATAAACAACATCAGTGCTTTTTTCCAATTTTCCATTTTCATTCAGACATAAGGCAGAAATATCTAAATCAAAATCGGGTTGAAATAACTTTTTCCAACCTTTTTGAGGTCTTAATTCCCAACCTAAACCGCAAAGTAATGCGTTTAAGCCAGGTACTTGTTTTTTGAGAGAAAAACGTTGCCCCGTCGTTAATTGAATTCCCATTTTGATGCTCTATATTATACTGACTCTGACTAACCCCTTAATCTAGCAATCTGACCTTAATTTTTCCTGAATTGGCAATTTTCTCCTCCTAATGTTGTGAGGAATAGGGGAGAGTGTAAGCTAAATCAAGTGACTTAATAAGGGAAGGTTAATCACGGTGAAAACAACGGATACAAGTGATTCTAGTTCTTTGAGCCTAAAAAAAAACGCTTTTGGGATTAGGGGTGTTTATTTTGTTAACTGGCAATATTTTGGTCTTGACGAATTATCTTAAACCCTCTGATTCGATGATGGGAACTGTCGCTTCGATCAGGGAACAAGCCCGTTATGCTCTCCATGGTGGCTTTACTCGTGAATACTATAATCGAACCAATCTGAGACAAAATTCGATCTTAGTTCGTTACCAAGAGCGCGATCGTGCGAATCCTACTGATTAAGTAAAGTCAGTGGTTTATCGGTAAAAACAAAAACCATTCGCTATTACGAAGATTTAGGTTTAATTCATGTGGTCCAATGATCGCGCGGTGGGTTTTGTTTATTTGACGAGAAAATGACCCTGATTCGCTTATAATTTATTAAACAGGCGCAAAGTTTCGGAATGAGTTTAAGCGAAATCAAAGAGTTTTTAACCGTGCGCGATCGAATCTTTGATTCGGTGAGCGGAGTTCAATCGCGGTGAAATTCCTTGTCACGAAGTTAAGGAAAAACTAAAAAATAAAATGACTCAAATTGACCAAAAAATTCAAGCACTACAACATCTACAAACTCAAATTAAATCCCTTTTAGCTGGGGCTGATCCCATTTTAGAAACCCCAGAAGACGATCGCGTTTGTCCCATTATTCAACCTAAGTAATCGTTTAAAAAGCGCTGAAACCCAAGTATATCCAGAAAATTGCCTGATCGAAGTAAAACCAGTACTGTATATAGGTTTGAGGCTATTTTGGTAAGGGTTTCAGCCGAAAATTTATACGGTTAATTTTGCATGGGCACTTAGGCTGTTTCAATAGACTTTAATTCACTGCCATTTTGCGCTTTAGTAGTTGTAATATTCCAAAAGTGCCAACTCCAATTGAAACCGCGATCGCGACAATAATCCCTTGTAGGCTAGTTATCCAAATTCCCTTGAGGATCAACATAGCTGTTCCTAAAACCCAGAGAAAATCACTGCAAGAAAAATAAAGGAGCAGCTTTTTGGATAGTGTCGCCTGTCGTGAAGCCCAAATTAAATGCAAACCATTAATTGCCAATCCAGTACCTATAATCGTGAGAGTTAACAGTGGCATTGGCTGATCTGGGCTCAAAAACTTAGCAATTGGCTCAGGGATTAAAATAAAAACAACACCAAACAGAAGGCAACTTGTCGCATTTGACCGCAAAATGATTTTTAACATTGTCATCTCTTTCTGATGTAAACTAGGTTAACATACATACACAAGATACAAGGATTTTAGATTGATGTCAACTAGGTTTACAAATGAAGCACCATCTATGGCTGGGAGTAACACCTTGCAATTATTTTTAGAAACAGCCCAGATTAATCTCCTGATCTCAAAGTACCTTGCAAATACTTTAAGTGAGAGGGGCTATCACTCAGTTACGCCAGCTATGTTACAGTTCCTGAGTGCTTTGGAATGTGGAGCGAATTATGCTTCAGAAATTGCACGACAACTTGGTGTATCTAGACAAATGGTTAGAAAAACAGTTAAGGAATTATCCCAAGCAGGTTATCTGCAACAGATTCAGAGTCCCAAACGCCAAAAGCAAATTCGATTCACAGCAGAAGGGGAAGCCTTGATTGCGGAAGCCAGAGAAATTCTTGTGCAATTAGATCAAAACCTTTTCCAAGAGATTGATAAAAATTCTATTCAGAAGACATTAGAGCAACTACGCACAATACAAGCGGTATTACAAGAAGATTAATCCACGTATGAAGCATTAGGAGTGGAAGAATATTGGATTATTGATGTGGAACAAGGGAAAATCCTTGCTTTTGCTATGAATACAGAAGGTAGCTTTAAATTAATAAATTTCAAGTATTATCAGGATTAGACATTTCATTATCCTTGACACTATAAACTGTCATCAATCCCCAAAACCAATTGATTTTGTATCGATCTACGTTGAGGACAACTTGATCGGTTTCCTTCAACAACTGTACGCACTCCTGCTTACCATAGGTTTTGAAATGTGCCCTATTCAACCAACGTAAAAATCCATCAAGCAAGCGACAAGTTAAGTAATCGTGGCACCAATCCGTGATGACAAGTTTGCCGCTTGGACGCAGAACCCGTCGCATTTCTCGCAGCGCCAGAACCGGTTCCTGAAGATAGTGGAACATATTGCATGAGATAATAATATCAAATTGCTCTGCTTCAAAAGGGAGCCTTTGGGCCCAACCTTGGTAAAGTTTCACCCTTTCAGGAAGTCTTTGGCGTGCGATCTCCAGCATCGGCGAGACTGGATCGATGCCAGACAGATTCACTTTGGGGTAACGTTCTGATAGACGTTGTAAGAGAGTGCCACTTCCACAGCCAACATCGAGAAGTTGATCAGTAGGGGTTAAAGTCACCCGCTTCAGGGTTTCACGGGTTGTTGCCTCGATATAAAAAGACCATTTTTGATCGTAGATGGCTGCCAGTCGGGAGTATTCCTTTAATTGTTTCTCAGATTCAGTTGTTAATTTGAATGAAGTCAAACAGCACAATTTCACTTGATCATGGACATTGCCAATCATTCTAATTCGATTACCGAAATCGCTGAGCAAACATTAGAAGAAGCAATGATTTATTATCAGGGTTCGCCAGTGGGAATTGTTGCTGCCTGTGATGCCAAAGAAGAGGCGCTGAACTATGATCAGTGCTTCACTCGCGATTTTGCTGTTGCGGCTTTAGCCTTGCTTATGCGGGGGAAGACAGACATTGTCCGCAACTTTTTGACCCAGATGGTTGAGTTGCAAAACTGTCGCAAGCAAATGGACTGTTTTCAGCCTGGTCAAGGCTTGATGCCGGCGAGTTTTAAAGTTGAGGCAGAGAAAATTATTCCTGACTTTGGAGAAAGCGCGATCGCGCGAGTTGCCCCGGTCGATTCCTGTTTTTGGTGGCTGTTTATCTTACGGGCTTATGTCAAAGCCACTGATGATTGGACACTTGCCCAGCAACCCGAGTTTCAAAATGCGATCCGTCTCATTTTAGACCTCTATCTCACCGCCCGCTTTGAAATGTTGCCCACCATGCTGGTGCCTGACGGGTCATTTACCATTGATCGGCGGATGGGCGTTTATGGACATCCCTTAGATATTCAAGCCTTATTTTACATGGCATTGCGTTCAGCAGAAGAACTACTCCCAGCCTCTCCCGATAATGATCCTTGCCTGAAAGCAGCGCGCGTAGGTCGTAGGGCGTTAGCCCGCGCCGCTAGGCAGACCGAGCCGAAGGCATCGCGTGAATCATTTGACCTATCATATTCGTCAATACTACTGGCTGAATTTATCTCGCCTCAATGAGATTCATCGCTATAACGTAGAAGAGTATGGGGAAAGTGCGATTAACAAATTCAATTTGTTATTTATAGTCTACACAATGTTATGGATAATCTGTAAAAGCAGTCGCGGCAATTCTCGATGATGAAGCCGTGACTGATTTGAATTCTTCTTCCATTAAGCAACGTTTTGGCAAGGCAGTGCGGCGGCGCGAATTGGAGTTGTCTCAGGAAGAGCTGGCGGAGTTGGCAGGATTACATCCATCGCACTTATATTTCTAATTTGGAGCGGGGAATGATCAATCCAACGCTGGAAAATATGGAGCGGTTAGCACGGGGGTTAGAGATTAGTCTGGCGCGGTTGTTTGTTGAGTATGGGGTAGAGGAACGGGAGGATTAATGATGCGTCAATTGGTCTTTAATGGTTAGCGCGATCGTTTACAGTGAGTGGCAGAGCATCTTTTACTGGAGTTTAGCAAAATAGGCGAGAATCCTACGACTACAGCCGTTAGGCTTAGTCGATAGATGAATCGCCATCAATCGAGGGGGTTCAATACCCCTGAGATTGATAACTTCCTGATTTGTTCTCTAA
>JAAANX010000169.1 GCA_009909085.1 Cyanobacteria bacterium GSL.Bin1
CAGAAAGCGATGGCGAACCTTGAAAAGCAGTTTCAACGTTTACCAGGATTAGAGAAATGGTTTGTTGAGATTGGAGCTAAACCTGGATCACTTTCGGATAACTTTTTTCTTGGATTACTCTTATTGGTTTTATCCCCTGCATTTTTTCCCGTTACTACTACTCCAGTTTCATGCCGCTTAAACTTCGTCAAAAGCTAGTTGATCGTTGTGCGCCACTGGCGCACATTTTTCCGACTTGAGAGAGGGCTTAAGCCGCTGCTCAATCTCGAAAATCCAGTTGAAACACATCAGCCTCACTCTCTTCCCAAGGGTTGGGCAACTGATAATCAACTTTTTTAACTTGACTATAATTAGTACGTCAATCAAGAAGAAGTAATGCAGCTCAAAATCGATTGGGTTGGGGCTAAAAACAGGTGAAAAGATAGTTCAGTAGCAAGCCTATGACCTTTAACCAAAAAGAATACGACCTCCGATGTGAATGGGGTCTGCATGGCGCACAAACTCTTTCTCCGATCTGTGACGCGATCATTATTGTGGATGTCTTGCTGGGGTTGGGGGATGGGGAAATTTCCTCATCGTGACTGGGTTCAAAAACAACGAATCCAGTTCAAAATCATCACCAAAGCGAATGTAGTGGTTTTTCTGCATCAAGATGACGACGTCTTTTTCCCAAACCCCTAATCCCAAAAACCTAACCCCAGTCTCAATCCGACCCGGGTTGTCACCCCGTGAGAATAGCTGGTTGTTCTCAGGCTAGTTTGATGAAAAAATAACGCTTTCGGAAAGCCGACTCAAATTTGATTCACTCTCCAAAAGCGTTAATTATTACTTAAACTTTACAGGACTTAGAACCGTTGGTTTTTGCGACCACCGCCTTGGTTTTCACGAGGGTGAGCCGTATTAACTTTCAGTTCACGACCCATCCATTCTGCACCATCGAGATCTGAAATTGCTTTGGCTTCCTCAGTTTCGGAAGCCATTTCAACAAATCCAAATCCTCTCATCCGACCGGTTTCTCGGTCAGTGGGCAAATGAACGCGCTTAACTGTTCCATACTCAGCAAAAACTTCATTTAAGTCTTCTTGGGTTGCTGAATAGTCTAGATTGCCGATATAAATTGACATTGATGTAAATTCTCCTCAATCAGGAATGGTGTAGTGAGGCAAGATTTCGGAGGGAGTCTGTCAATACGAAGCTGGAAAAAACTATTAATACTGAAATCAAACGTAGTCACCGATCTTTATTCTCATCACTTCAGCGTAGCAATAATTTTTGGAATCAACAAGCAATTTGATTTGGGTTCAGCAATTCTCCTGCTTGAAAAATTAACTGCTGTTACTCGATCGCGCTCGATTAACTGTCCCCAATTGGGGACACTTTAGACCATCACTCATTGGAGGGAGTTTGAGGTTGCCGAAATCCCACCCGATTCGCCGCCCGTTTTTTCGCTTTCTCCCCCCGCCGGTCATACCTCACGGTGGTGGCGGGAGAAGCATGTCCGGCAATTTGTTGAACCGTCGCAATATCTTCCACTTCCAACAGTTCCGAACAAAGGGTACGACGGAGATCGTGGGGAGAAAAATGTTCCATTTCCATCGCTTCAATTTGTTGCCGTCTCTCTTCCAAGATGCGGAAAATGGAACCGCCATCCATCTGGGTTTCGGGATGCAAATGTCCGCCGCGCCGAATCCGACAAAATAAAGGACCGCTTGGAGAAGCCTGAGAGCGTAAACTTAACCACTCCTTCAGCCACGGTTTCGCCTCCTGAGCCAAATACACCTCCCGAAACTTGCCCCCTTTCCCTTGGCGAATCGTCAACTTCCCTGTTTTCGCCTCATAATCTCTCATCTCCAGAGCCACTAACTCCCCCCGCCGCATTCCCGTGCCCCGTAATACCGCAATGAGCGCTGTATCTCGCACCCCCTTCGGCGAGGGATCCGCTTCGCAAAGCGCCAGCAAGAGATCAATTTCCGAAGCACTCAGGGCGCGTCCGCGTAACTTTTGCTGACTGGGCAAGGGCAAATTGGGAAACGCGATCGCCTTATTGTAATCCGCCGCGCTCATCGCATCTAACCGATAGGCTTCCTCCAAGGTTCGTCGCAGCGCCGCCAACATCTTATTCGCCGTCACCGCCGCATAGCGATTCTTTAATAAATTGCGCACCAACATACAATGGCGATATCGTAACTGTCCCCAATCGAGTGTCAGATGATTGCCCGTCCCTGCCGTCAACAGCGACGCAATCGTATCTAACGCCCAGCGCATCGTGCGTTGAGACCCAGACGAGAGACTGGTTAAATAAACCGCTGCCGGATGGTCCGAGAGGGGAATGGGAGTGGCTAAGAAAAGGGGGTCGGCCCGGTCCTGCTGACTCTCAGGAGGTGGCAGCTCAGAAACCGATTCCTTTACTCTCTCCTCGCCATCACTCACCTTCCTTTTCTCCCAAACCTGTTTGCTCCAGTGCCGTCAATCTCGCCTCCACCTGCGCCAGACGCCCATTCACCAC
The DNA here is from genome assembly GCA_009909085.1 of Cyanobacteria bacterium GSL.Bin1. NCBI lineage: Bacteria > Bacillati > Cyanobacteriota > Cyanobacteria bacterium GSL.Bin1. Next base: position 2,507 of record JAAANX010000169.1, read on the forward strand.
CTCATTAAGCGTCTGCCAATTCTCCTTCATCATCTGATTGAGGTCTTGATTGAGTTGCTCCACCTCCTCCTTCGTCGCCGGTTCTTGAGCAATCACAATCGCCTTGCCCTCGAGATAGGCTTGAATCCACACTAGCAAGAGAGCTGTGCCACTAGTGCCCTCAACCCGCGCTTTCTCCAGGAACGCCTCTTTTAAAGTTGGCTCAATCGAGAAATTAAACTGCCCTCGTCCCGCTGTTGGCATGATAACAATTAGCTAGGTTACCTAGGGTAGGATAAGGGAAAATTTCCCAGAGGACAAGTCAAGCCGGAAAAATAACACACGAAAACATTCATTCTCGCTCTTTATTTTCCCCTGATCGCGATTGATCGCGCGCGTAAAGCCGTGCCCTCGAAAAGACTCTATGATCTCAAAACCAATGTGACTAGCACAAACTTGAACGTGCTCTGTCTCTCCGATGCGAAAATTGAGAAGATTTTCCTCGCGACGAAGTTAGGGGTTCCGATTCATACCTGACTCACCTGTTTCACTTGATCTTAGCCCATGCCAGTGATTCAAGGGTAATGATTTCATAAAAGAGAGGGAATGATGTATTTCATTTTTTTAGGTGCTTGAGACCGCTTATGAGTCCGATCAAAAAGTCATTTTTTGATCCAACTTGTTCGGGCGTAATTTTGAGGCGCGATTGATCGCTTATATACTGGTTAATATCGGTTGATTTTTCATCCTCTCAAAAGGCAGTTAGGCGATGGATTTTGCAGTTCTTTCTGTTATTAGTATTGGGGTCAGTGGAATCATTGGTAACTTTGCTGATCGCGGCTTTTGTCAAATCCTAGAAGAGGTTAGACAACGACTGCAACAGGAGGAGCCACCTGTTAACTATGACTTACAGAAAGCAGCGCGAAAGGCTTATTTGCAGGCAACGCGAGCGGTTTGCCTAGCGCTTTATCAGTTGTGGGGTGTTGCTCCCGAGACATGGCGACGTTCCCCTGACTATTACATAGGCAGGCGTCCAAAACTCTACTGTCTAGATAAGGTACAAAATATCCTGAACCAAGAATTGCAACAGCTACCAACAGCAAAATCCATTCCTCATACTGGCACGGAAGAGCAGGTGAAACGGTTGCTACAACAAGGCGATAGCAGCAATCAGGATTTTATTGAAGAATTGCGGTCTGCCCTCAAGGAAAATTTACTGAGAGAACTGGAAGATAGGCATATAGCGTTACCAAAAGATTTTCCTAAGATGGTGCATGAGGGTTGGGAAGAAGGGGATTCCCATCTCGACTGGTTTGATTTTGTCTGTGCCTTTTTTGCAGAAGAATTGAAAACTAACGAAAGAGTTCGTGCCATTTTTCAAAGCCAACTCTTAGCGGAACTCAAGGCAGATAACCAGTCTTTCACGATTTCGTTAGAGAACTTACAAGCTGGCTTGGAAGGACTCAACCAAAACTTAGCCCAGCGATTTCATCAAATTGACCTTAAGTTAGAGGAATTATGCTCAAAAATCGAAGACATTGCTGAGTTAAAGCAGCAATTAGAGAACCTATTACCTCAATTAGTTCTCCAGCTTGATCAGACAGAAACCATCTTAAAAACTATCCATAAGGGTAAAGTTGATTTACCAGACTCTTACACTGATTCCAACAGTAAAAATTTCACAGGTAGAGAAGAATATCTGCAGCAACTTAAAGACTTACTACTTCCTGAGCAACCAAAGAACGGAAGTAATATAGTTGTTATCCACGGAATACCAGCAGTCGGAAAATCCACATTAGCATATAAATTTGCCGAAGATAATAGACAAAAGTTTCCTGGAGGGATTTATGATATTCAGGTTAGTGATTTGCAAATTACTAATCAAAAAGATATCGGTTGGAGGATTGCCAATTGGATTCTGCAAAGAAGTGGCAAAGATAAAATTGATAAAAACAATTATCAAAATCTAGACGAGGTTATCAAAACTTATTTTAACGAACAACATTTACTCCTAATAATTGATGTCGATAATTTTGATGTTGATAAAAGATTTTCCAATGATTCTTACATCCGAAAAACTAAACATCTCTCTCATTCAGGACTTTGTTCAATTATTATCACCTCGCGTAGTAAATCTCAAGAAATTGAAGATAAGTATCAAGTCAAATTAGAAGTTTTTAATTCTCAGGAGGCTGTAGATTTTTTAATAAAATCAGTAAGTAAAAAAGAAAGTCAGCGGTAAGGATTCAGGTGTGGCAAAACTGGGGAATGAGAGAAGGACAAGGCTCACCGGTGAGAGGACTTTGCAAAGCCTGTTGGAAAAAAGTAATCACCGAACGTCCCTGAAGGCGACAAGACT
>JAAANX010000170.1 GCA_009909085.1 Cyanobacteria bacterium GSL.Bin1
ATCGAACCTCCTCACTAAAGCTCCGGTCAATCAACGGCGAGACTCCAACGCAGCGACGCAGGAGCGAAGCGACGAGGAAGTGAGGATATCCCGACGCTGAATCAGAGATTACAGCGCGGGACTTATGTTCTCGCGCTCTTGCCAGTTAAATGTGTTGTAACGGCAATGCTTTTGCAATCACTGGCGCGATCGCGTTGGGACGCAGCTAGCCGTTCGCCATTAGGTTGTAAAGAAGGATGAGACACCTGCCCGACGTGCTACAATTCTAAATTTTATTAATTTAATTTACGTTCGAGTCATCAATCTTCATCAGTTGACCGAGGAGATGAATGACCTAAAATAAGACTTTCCGCTGTCGCTAAAAAATTATTTTCATTGGCAACATGAATATCATGTAAACTAGTCAATTCCTGAGTTAGTTGCTCCCGAATTCCTAAAATGACTAATAACGAACAGTCTTTAGGAATTGATAAAACACTGCGCATTTTTGAATATTTAGTAACATGATTTTGATAATCTCCAGTTTTACACTCAATCCAAAAGGGTTTATTATTAACTAAAAATAAAATATCTAACTCAAAGTCTTCACCATTTTGCAAAACAATTTGCGGATTTAAAATACTCTTGTAAGCTTGTTTGCTTTGCCGAAGTAGCTGACAGAGACTTAAATAAATATAACGCTCAAACCAGCCACCCGTAATAAAATTAATCACTAAGCCCTTCTTTTGCGGAGAGGCATATAACATTTTATTTTTCCGGTCATACTGATAAGAGGACAAAAAAGCATAGTCGCTCATGCGGCTACAGAACTGAGTAGTATAGGTAATTTCAGTTTTACTCCGCGAGGCAAGATTAACTGATAAATTTTGTCCTTTAGAAAAACTCCGTTTTAATTGGATATAAAAATAACTTAAATCAGAATATTTTTCTCCTAAGTAAATAGCTAACTTATTAAAAACTTCTTCATTGTCGTCAGGAATATGATACTTTTGTACTGTAATTCCTTGATGAACCAACCAATTAATAACTTCGCGGTCTTCAGCAATTGCTTGCGCTTGATGAGAATTATTTTGAGAAAAAGAGGAAGTAATTAGCGCTGTTTCAGCACTGCTGATATCTTGAGATAACTCTTGTAAATGATCCTGAAAGAGTTGGACTTGTTCTTGGAGGAATTGTAAGCGTTCTTCAGGAGAATTAATCGTTGCTGGTTTTGAGTGTTGATTAGATTCTTGACGCGTCAACGAATATGTACCGATAATTGAACCCGTTGTACTTCCAATGAGGACAGCAATTTTTCCACGATTTGGAAATAAAATGGTAACTAAAATTCCACAACTTAATGTTAAGGTTGGCAGGATAAGAAAGTTAGTAACTTTTGAGTTCATTACTCTGTCCTTAGTAATGGAAAAACAAGCGCAAAATTAGCGTGACTCCCTCTCTGGATAAGAGATGATAATCTGATTACAGTGTACAAACAGTCAAAAAGGTGTGCAGTATCAACGGTTTGTCATTAACCTTAAACAGCAACAAGGAACAATCATTCACTTGAATGACGCTCAGACACACTATTTACGGCGCGTGTTACGATTAGACGTGGGAGATCGCGCTGTAGCCATGACCGGCAAAGGAACAGCTTGGCTTGTTCAGTTGACTGCTGACAATGCAGAAATTATTGCCCCCATTGAAATTCAAACTGAACTTCCCGTCAACGTCACACTGCTGGTGTCATTACCCAAACAAGGCATTGATGAAATTGTCCGTTGTTGTACCGAAATTGGTGTAACAACTATCATTCCTATTTTGAGTCAAAGAACACTACTGAAGCCCAGTGCTAATAAGTTAACCCGTTGGCAGCGCATCGCACAAGAAGCAGCGGAACAATCGGAACGCGCGATCGTGCCGACAATTCAGGAACCGATTCCCTTATCCGCAGCCCTCAGCAACTCTAGTCCAATTTCCGCACATTGTTACTTTTGTACCGCCCGCTACGATGTTCCGTTATTCAGTACCGTGTTATCCGGTCAACTGGCATTTGGAGACTCCGTTATCATTGCAACGGGTTGCGAAGGCGGATGGACTGAGTTAGAAATTCTCGAAGCCGAGGAAGCGCAGTTTCAACTGGTTTCTCTAGGAAGACGGATCTTGCGTGCGGTAACAGCACCCATCACTGCCATGAGTCTGATTGCAAGCTTCTCTGAAAGAATACAGCCTGATTAGTCAATCAGAGACATGGCTTTTTCATATTTTTTTTAGGAACAACTTCTCAAATAACCTTCCAAGTTGGGTATAATATCGAGTTGATGATGATGAAAATAACCTCTTGACTCATTCCTAAACCAGTAGTCAAGTTTCTGTTCCAGTAAAGAATGAAAATTTTGCAGATTGGTAAGGGATGGTTTCCAGAAGAACCGGGTGGATTGAATCGCTACTACTACGACTGCATGAAGTACCTGCCCAAAGCTGGTATTCAGATAAGCGGTTTAGTCGCTGGTTCCTCGAATGTCATGGAAAATGCTCAAGGTCAGATCCAAGCCTTTGCCCCCAGTTCTTCATCTCTTCTCCGGCGCTGGCGTGGAGTCCGACAAGCAACTCAGCAGCAATTTTCACTCACTAATCATTCTGTCATTGTTTCTCATTTTGCTCTATACACGTTCCCTTGTCTCAATCAACTTGGCTCTCGACCCCTTGTCACTCACTTTCATGGACCGTGGGCACTGGAGAGCACCATGGAAGGGGCTAAAAAGATAGCAAGCCGGGCAAAAAAAACTTTAGAGCAGGCAACCTATCGCCGGAGCACGCGCTTTATAACCCTCTCAACGAGCTTCCGCGATATTCTACATCAAACGTATCAAGTTCCGTTAGAACGAATTCATGTTATCCCCGGCGGTACTGATATTGAACGTTTTGATCGACCTTTATCTTGTATCGAAGCGCGAGCCCAGCTAGGGTGGTCGTTGGAGAAGCCAATTATTTTCTGTGTGCGCCGATTAGCTAGACGGATGGGGATTGAAAATCTAATTACAGCCTTTCGGCAAGTGCATGAGCACTATCCAGAAGCGATGCTCTATATTGCGGGAAAAGGTCCCCTGGCATCTGCTTTGGAACAACAAATTGAAGCACTTAACTTAACTCGCAATGTTTACCTGCTCGGCTATCTCCCAGAGGCACACCTTCCCCTTGCCTATCGCGCCGCTAGTTTCTCAATTGTCCCTACCATTGACCTGGAAGGATTTGGTTTAATTGTGGTGGAGTCCCTGGCAACGGGAACCCCTGTCTTGGGTACCCCCGTCGGTGGGATTCCGAGCATTTTACAACCCTTTTGCCCGGATCTAATCCTGGATGGTTACACGCCACAGCAACTGGCACAAGGGATGATCGAAGCTTTAGCCGGGAAACGTCAGTTACCTAGTGAGCAAGCCTGTAAAGCATATGTGCAGAAGCACTATGCTTGGTCTACGATTGCTCAGCAGATCAAATCCGTTTATCAAGCGGCAATTGACGAGACAAAAGCATGAAAATTTTATTTCTCGATCAAAGTGGCAAAATCGGCGGCGCAGAGTTATCGCTGTCAGATGTTGCTCAACCCTATCAAGAAAATTGCTTGGTCGGTTTATTAGCCGATGGTCCCTTTCGAGAACTGCTTGAACAGCGGCAAATTCCGGTTCAAGTCCTGACCGATCAGTCAATCCGTGTCCGTAAAGACAGCAGTATTCTCCAGAGCCTGAATAGTGTCACGTCTTTAAGTCCTCTAATTACCAAAATTGCTCATATTGCCGGTCACTACGACTTGATCTACACCAATACTCAAAAAGCGCTAGTGGTTGGCGCAATTGCCAGCTTCCTCGCTCGTCGTCCTTTCGTGCATCATCTCCGAGATATTCTCTCTGCTGAGCATTTTAGCTTCACGAATCGCCGTTTGGCGGTTACTTTGGCAAATCGCGCCACGTTAGTGATTGCTAATTCCCAGGCGACTCGAGCTGCTTTTATTGAAGCAGGTGGACGAGAGGATTTAGTAGAAGTGGTTTATAACGGGTTTGATCCGAAACTCTATCAAAGCAGTGAGCAACAGCGAATTCAAATGAGAAACCACTTGGGCTTAGAGGAACAATTCGTTGTCGGTCATTTTAGCCGCTTATC
>JAAANX010000171.1 GCA_009909085.1 Cyanobacteria bacterium GSL.Bin1
AATGAGAACAGATTTTTGAGCTAGGAAACCATCTATCAATTTCCACTAAAACTCCTCCTTTTTCTTTGAGTTTATAGTCCAAGAAGTTGACAAACATTCCCCAACTCACATCAGAAATTGCTTTGGCTAGTTTGTGGTTACGAACCATACCCTTGATGTTCAAGTTTTCCACTACGACTACCTGATTGTGATCCACGACTTTTCGGGATACCTTGTGGAGGTAGTCTTGGCGGGTATTGCTAACTCGTTCGTGTCCCTTAGCGACCAGCTTTTTCGCTTTTTCTCTTGATTGAGAACCTTTTTGTTTACGGGCTAACTTTTTCTGTTTCCGTTTTAAGTTCCTCTCATGTTTAGAGATGTGTTTTGGGTTAGGAAACTTAGAACATTTCTCTCCGTCGTGGACAATAGCAAAATCCTTGATTCCTAAATCAATTCCAGCCACCTTACCTTCTGTAACTGGTTTTGGCTCTTCTTGTTGGGTTTCAAACAGCAAAGAAGCATAATAATTTCCAGTGGGAGTCCGACTAATGGTAACTGTTTTTAACTTCCCATCTTCAAAAAGTCGATGAATCTTTGCTTTGACTAGCCCTTTCATCTTGGGTAGTTTTAAGGCTTTATTATCAACTATTTTGACGTTTTGAGGAAATTGGCAGGACTGTTTATGGTGAAAACTTTTGAATCTTGGGTATCTTGCACGCCCTTCAAAGAAGTTCTTATAAGCCTTGGTAAGGTTTAATGTGGTTGCTTGTAAGACTTGAGAAGGACAGTCTTTGAGGAAAGCAGTTTCTTCTTGATATTTTAACTTAGGAAGATCAGCATTAAGCGCAGTTCGTCCTAATCCCTTTCCTGTATCTTGATAATGCTGTTTGCATAAGGCTAAGGCATAATTCCACCAATATCTGGCCGCTCCCATCACTTGATTGAGTTGGGACTGCTGAGAAGGTGTTGGATCTAGCCTAACCTTGATTGCTCGTCGCATTGCGATAAAGATAACGTAAACTATATTTATGATAAGGTAACGACAGAGGTTTGCCAAGCCCTAATACTAATTGATCGGACTTCGTTTTAAGTTCGCTGTCATCCCCCACCTCCTTCCTTGAGGTGGGGGAATTCTCGCTCACGTCAGTTAAAGTAAGCTTCTTCGGATACAGTAATCAGACATTAGTTAATTAATTAATTAATTAATTTAATAGTTAGATCTAAGAATAGCGAGTAGATGAATTTATGATTGTGTGAAGTACAAATTAATTAATAGTCAAGAGGCAAGTTAGATATCATTTAGCTGTGCCAACTTGCCTCGAAATTAACATTAATATTCTAATGATTTTCCTGCTGCTTTCCAGCCTTTTACGCTGGGGGGATAGCCTAATACATTGTCATAACCTAATAAATGGAGCGTTGCCAGCCCAATTGCGGTGCGATAACCAACCGTGCAATATAAAATTACGGGTCGGTCAGTGGCAATTTTATCTTGCTGTTTGGCTAAGTTTCGTAGCGGAATATTAATGGCATTGAGAATATGTCCACTGGCATACTCTAAAGGTTCGCGGACATCAATCAGTTGCGCATCTTTTTTCTTCACCAGATTTTCAATTTCATCGACTTCTTTAACGGTATAATATCCGCTCGGAATATTACTTAAAAAATCATCCACTGCTGTTTCAACTTCTGAGGAAATTGTTGCTGCCATTGCATTATTTTGAGGACTGATCTGGGGCAGCAAAGGACTGCTAATTCCCAGCCAGAGGAAACAACTGAAACCGATTATTATTAAACGCTTTAACATGAGCTTGACTCTCTACATTTTTGTGAATTGAAGTAAATATTTTTGCTTGATTTTTTAATTGCACAAGCTAATCCCTAATTTAATAAATATATAGTTATGCTTGATCTATCGAAAGTTAGGTCATGAAAGAATCAATAAATGCGATTAATGAATTAGCTGTGGTACATTGCAATGGTTTGGTGAAGATTAGGGAACAGGTTAGGAGTTCAAAGTCATTCCACTTATGAAGAAGAAGACAGTTTAAATATGTCTTAGCTTAAGAAATTGGCGTATCGAAACTAGAAATGAATGTTACTTAAGCACAATCTTTCCTGTTGAAAGCAGCGACGACAAGTTATCTTCTCCACCAAAAGAGGGAATGATCCCGAAAAAACGATTGAAATTTGAGGAATTGGTATCTTTTTTTACGATAAAACTCTTCTCGAATTAGCTAATTTAGGGGTTGAGAGTAGCTTGCTGCTTGCGGATCATTTTGACCAACGGTTAGAGTCGGTGCCTTTCGCTTAGAAATCCGTAATCTCTAACTCACTTGCGAAAAGGAAGGAAACATGATGCAAGTTATTGATTGTAATTATTCAGAGTGTTTACGTGACCAGGTAATGGCATTTAGTGTTGATCCTGCCGCATCCATTCCTTGGATTGTCCGTTTACTGGAAAATTCTCAGAGTCCATTGGCATTACCAGGAGATATTAGTTTATTTAACCACGATTGCTTACATATTTTATTAGGGCGCGATCGCGCTCCTGAAAGTGAAGCTTATGTGATTGGATTCACAATGGGGAATGATGCCAAGTGTCAACGAATTCATTTGTGGATCTTTAAGATTTTTGCGTTATTGTTTTACCCCCAGAAATATCGCTTACGTTGGTCTGATTTAAAAGAATTTGATCGCGGGGTTAGGGATGGTCGTCAGGTAGAGGTCAAAAACTTAAACCAAATTGACTTCTCTCATTTACAAGATTATTCTGTCAAGGAGTTAAGAGCGCAGTTTCATCTTTCTTCTCTCATCCAGTAATTTTTGACCGTTTGAACAGTCGATAGCAGCAAGATAAAATTCCCTCAGCGCTGGCAATTTTATCTTGCTATAGGCGTCTAATCCTTTTTTCGCGGGTGCCTAAATTTATGATTCTTTTGCCGCAACCGTTTTCCATTCTTGGATCGATAAGGGAGAAACAGCAAGTTGAATCTGTTTCTCATCCTGAGTGGGCAAAGAAAAGATAATTTCTAGTTCGGTTGGTAATTGGGAAATAATCGATTCCAAATCATATTGACCAATGTTGCCAGCAGGGGCTTGATCCACAAAGGCTTCTTCAGAAATATCTTCCGCGTAGAAGGTTTCGCCAGTGGGAGTTCTCACGGTCAAAGGTTGCGAATGGGCAATTTCAGTGGTGCCGGGAAACCCAGAAAGACGAATTGTAAAGGGATTGGCACCGTCTGCTGTAATGCGCTTAAACGCGATCGCTTGCCACGTTTGATCATAGCGATCAAATAATTTCTGACGGGATTGATAAACCACTTGGTTTTCGTCTTCTTGCAGTTTCCGAATTTCAGCATGGGCTGGTTGTGAGAAAATGCCATTTAGTCCGAGAACAACTGCAATGAGGGTAATGCCTAAAATTAATTGACGAAGAAGATAATTCATAGTTTACTGATTTCATTTCATTACTCATCAATTAATAATTTAATGATTATGTAGTTATATTTAATCCCTCGTAGGTTATGTTGAAGCCAACTCAAGTCTCATTTGTCTGTTATGGCTGGCAATACCTCAACTAGTCAAAGATTACGCCTTCCTAAACGGAAAGCACCTGCTTTGACCGTTGGTCAGCTTTTCCGCTTTGCTTGTTCAATGGCAGATAATAAACCGACCGGATCATCGGTGCCAATTCTAAATTTGTGACCGGATTTGAATTGCAGCTCGATCGCGTCAAATCCTGAAACATTAAACATCCATCCCCCAGGAACATATTGAATGCCCCAACCCAAATACCAAGGATTTTTGACTTTTTGAGCGGTTTCTATGTTTGAGATGGGAATCGTTCTTGAAATTAATCCAATGCCAAATGAACAATGAATGGCATCCTGAGTCACTTCCACCGTTAAGCTATAAAATAACGGGAGCAAGCTAACTAAAACAGCAAGTAAGATCGTGCTAATCGGATGCCATAGCGTCTTGATGCCAAACCAGAGGGTAAAAATGAGGGCAAGGACAAGTCCAACAACGATCGCTGTACCCAATTGTGTATGTTGATACATCAATCGTTCATGAAATAACGCGATAAAGCATCATCGGGAATAAACTTTTTGGCAAGGTGGTAAGGTTGTTTTTTTAGTTAGATAATCGTGAATTTCATTGACATTAAAATGACAAATATCTTTAGCCACTTCCGTAATAGTAATCTTGGCAAACAAATTGTCAGCCATTGCTTCTCGCATCAAACCTAAAATTTGCGGTTCTGCCACTAAAATTAGGTGGTTAACCTCAAAAGATTTAATAAGATTTAACATTGCGTTGCTAATCTTATTCGCAAATTTTTTTTCAAATTCAATCTTATGGTTTTGGCGATGGTCATCATAGCTATGCGCTTGACCATTTGTTCCTCGGTTGCGTCCCGTTTTTGTATTTGCCCAAAGTTCTTGACCCTGGAGTTCTTTAGTGGAGTCTGATAGGGATTCCTGTTCAATCAACTTCGGACTCGATTCATATTCTAATATTTCTGCTGAATCTAAGGTAAAGAAACGCGCTTGAGTTCCATTGATAACTGCAACGGCAAATTTAGCCATAATTTACACCTTGCAAATACTCTCTATATCTTTATTATATAGGGAAAAGTATTCTCAAACACATCATATAATTTTACAATTCTTCAAACAATCTGATTTCATTTATTACTTGCAGTTAAAAAATATAGTTATTTTTTTTGCTCTATTTAAAATTAATTCTCTCCTGCTACAATTTTCCACTCTAAAATAATCACTCCCGGTACAGTTAGGTTGATAGTTTCATCATTAGTTTCTGGAATTTTTAGTAGGACATCATCTTCCTGAGAAAGCTGAGAAATAATTTGCGTTACATTGTATTGCCCAACATTCGGGGCAGGAGATTCTTCTGCAAATAAATCTTCGGCTTGCCAAGCTTGCAACCGATTTTCAATCACTAATGGTTGCGGATGGGCGATTTCAACTTTTCCGGGAAACCCCACTAATCTCAATTTGATATCACTTGCACTTTCTTCTTTTTCTCGTTTAAAGAGCACAACTTGCCAAGATTCTTGCTGAGTGTCTTGCAACTGATGGCGAGATTGATAGAGAATTTGTCCATCTGCTTCTTCGGTTTTGCGAATGGAAGCTGCTGCGTGACTGGGAAAGAAAAACAGAATGGCAAGGACAACAGTTAAGGTGAGAAGAAAGAGTTGTTTCCAGCTAGGGAGAAGTTTGATCATTTGTTTTTTTGTCATTAGTCATTTATTATTAGCAACTCGATTAGTCAACGTATTGTAAAGCCGCTTGGATTTGTTGTTGCACTTGCGGAAGCAAAACGCGATACATTCCTCGTAAGTCTCCTACTTCAAAATCATAAGCTTTATCTTCGGGGTAACGCTCTTGAACAAAATCAGGGCGTTCCGCTTTTGCACCATGACATTTTAAGCAAGTTGCTTCGACATTAATGCGTCGATAATAAAAGGTTTCTTCTGGTGTTGTTTCCCAAAACCCAGATAAGTCAGGGTTATTGGCAAATTTTTCAAGGGCGACGGCTTCTCGGGTGGTGGGTTCGTGAGCGGGATTCCGATATTTTTCCGCCACTTGTTTAACATCCCAAGGTTTTTCTTGACTGAGTTGTTTCGCTCGCATTCCCACCGGTTTACACACTTCCTTGAAGGTTTGTAGGGTTGGTTTTTCATCCGTTCCTTCTAAGGTGGAAGCGAGACTGGATCGCATGGCATCCAAGGATTCGATTTCCTGTACAGCATCGGCTAACTGTTCCGCCTGAGGTTGTGCATAAGCGGGTTTAAGGGGAAGCAAAATGAGGCTAAAGGCTAATAACAAAGAAAGGATGAGTTGGGAGAGAAATTTAATCATTTTTAACTTATTGGTTATATTCGACAAAACTGAATATTTTCATATTAGGACATAGGGGACAGCAAAAAAACATCAGAGCGTGAGGATGACGTTTTCTAACTTCCTATACAGTCGGGTTGCGGGCGAATTACAAAGTTGCTGGTATAAAACGTTTGGGATCTTCTCGATAGAATGGAAGCACACCTTACACTCTGGAAGAGGTATGCCACAGTAATTATGAGTACCTTACAAGAGGCTAAACAAGTTGTTACTCAATTAACACCAGAAGAACTAGCTGCTTTTAGAACTTGGTTTGCGGAGTTTGATGCAGAACAATGGGATCGTCAATTGGAAGAAGATGTTGCTGCGGGGAAGCTGGATCACCTTGCGGAAAAAGCATTAAAGCATCTGCGAAAAGGAGATTGTACTGATCTGTGAACCATCGGGCAACTCCTGATTTCTGGTATTACCATATAAGGTCAGGAAGAGAGTTAGGAAATCAGTGTTGCTAGTAGTACATCTAGGCTGGAAAAAGTTGCAACAAACAACAGAATAATTGCTGACCGAAAGAGTTGTTTAGTCTTTTGATCTCTGACTTTGACTAAGCTCTTAATATCTCGTGAGTATTTGTCAATAAAAAATAGTTTGTACTCATCTTCTGATAAAGATAGTTCTGAGAATTTTTGAGCTTGCTCTGATGGGGAGATAATCTCACTATTGTCTTCCTTCGGAAGGAAGGCTAAAAGACTAATGAGAGCTGAAACAACGACTAGAATTAGACTTAGCCCTTTCAAAAGAGTACAGCCATAACAGGGAAGACAATCATTGGAAAGAGAGCAGTTTACCTGAAATGTCTGATCAGGCAAATCACCAATAAACTTAATTAAAACTACATCAAAGCCTGTTATTGCGCTAAGTTTTGTATTGAGATTGTCAATGCTATTATTCAAATTTTTAACAGACTCCTGCCCGTCCTCAAAAACGAGGGTTATAATGGACGAATAGTTAGGTGATTGCGGATTATTAGCCATGTCTAGTCACAGAAAATTAGACTCTTCTCAAGAGGAAACATCAACTGATCAAGAGGGTAAATTACCTAAAACACCAAAGATTTATTTCAAAGAAACCTATCAATCTAGGTATGATAGTATCAAGGCGACATACTTTGATATCAAGTTAAAGTCATCCAGGGAAATTATTAAGAAAGTTAAATGCTCTACGTTTGAAATTATAGATCAATTTCATGCTCACGCACAGATCACGCAGTATAAGCTGAATGAGCATAATATAAGAGCAGATGAGTGTGAGAGCTTCATAGACGAAATGGGAACCGAGTGGGAGGTGATTGATTTTGGAGAACCTCGACCACTGGAAAGTTCATCTGGCGTAATGATTCCATCTGACTATGCTACTGACAGAAGGCTATTGCATGTGAAGTTTATGCTAGAGCGTAAATCTTTAGTCTCTGAGTGATTGTCTGAAGACTAAGTTACGATTAGAGCCCATCAAAGCAAAACGTGATCGCGCTCACTTTTTGGTAACGATCGCGCCATCTTTGACTTCGGAAGACGGATTTAAGATAATGGAGTCTCCTGCTTCGAGTCCCGAATGAATTTGAATTCGATTCCCTTGCTGAGTACCAAGTGTCACTGTTGTAAATTGGGCTTGATCATTGACAACGCGATAAACCCCCGTAATCCCAAAGCGTTCAATGACTGCGGATGCAGGAATGGTTAATGTTCCTTCTTCGCGGGTGGAAAGGCTAATGCGACCAAACATCCCTGGAATAACTTGTTTATCTTCATCCAGAACAATTTTCACCATAAAGTTACGGGATTTGGGATCGGCACTGGGAACAATTTGTTTAATTTCACCGCCCACTTCTCGCGCGATCGCGTCAATTTTAACGCCAATTCTTTCGCCAACGGAAACTTGTCCGAGGAGTGATTCGGGAACCGGCACCTTAAATTCAAGGTTGTCCACTGTTTCTACCGTGACAATCGGTTGTCCAAATCCAGCCATTGCCCCTGCCATTGCGCCTTCATGGGCTTGTTTTTTAGTAATCACCCCATCAAAGGGTGCTCTCAGGTTACCATAGTCGAGATTGGCACTACTTTGGTCTAAATTGGCTTTGGCTTGAGCAACCCCGGCTTGCGCTTGTTCAATACTACTTTGCGCTTGATCCATCTGCGATCGCGCTTGTTCGACTCGGCTTCTGGCTTGTTGGATATTGGCTTTAATTTGCTCCATTCGCGCTTCACTGCTTGCTAAGCGGGCATTGGCTTCATCGAGACGGGATTTACTCACTGCGCCATTTTCGTAAAGCATTTTCATCCGTTGTTGGTGCAGTTGAGCATCTTTTAATTCGGCTTGTTCTTCTCGCAATTCCCCTCGGGCTTCTTGTACGGCTGCTTGGGCTTGGTTTTCTTGCGATTGCGCCGTCAGATAAGCCGATCGCGCAGAATTAACCGCCGATTGCGCTTGTGACAAACTGGCTTGGGCTTGATTGGTTTGGGCTTGGATATCACGGACATCAATTTTGGCAATCAGGTCGCCTTTGGCCACGCGATCGCCTGCTTCCACTAAAATTTGTTCAATGATGCCATTGACGCGAGTCGTGAGAGTTGCTGATTTTTGCGCGGTAACTGTTCCTGTCATTACGCGATCGCGCCGAGTGGTTTCATAACCAACTGTTGTCGTGTCCACAGCAACTTCTTCTACTGTTTCCGTTTCTTCAGTAGTTTGGGAAGCAACAAAATTGGGTTTAACAACCGCATTTAACCCCCAAATCCCTCCCCCGGCGAGGAGAATCATTAAACTGGTTATTCCGAGTAGGCGTTTTTTGTGTGCGAGTTGATTGATTAATAGTGTATTGGTCATCTTGATCCCTCTCTTCTCTCCTTGCAAACTAAGCGCGATCGCATAATTTCAATAACTCTTGGTCAATCACGCGGTAGTAACGACAAGTCCCCACCCGCCGACAAGCGACCACCCCTGCAGCCCTTAATAACTGCAATTGTTTGGATACATTCGCTTGTTGTAGCCCAGTGCGTTCGCAAATGTCGCTGACTTTGCGTTCTTCACCGCAAATGACTTCTAAAATTCGTAATCGGGTGGGTTCGCTCAATAACTTGAAGCGACTGGCTAAAAATTCATAGCGATCCACCATCGCAATGTCACTCATACTTATCCTTTTACACTCGTTAAATTGGTTTGCGTTGCCTTTGTTTCCGAAATAGGGGTGACCAATGATAATCGCAATAAAGATAGTCCTAATTTTTCAAACCAAGGCACAGCCGTTCCCCAACGCATTTTTGCCAAGAAATACCATTCAAAAGCATTTTTCACCCAATTCACCCAAACTCCTCGCAAGGCAGTCGCATGACGACGATGTCCCACACTGGGATCGGGGACAACGGGTGCAGCAATAAAGATAATGCCGGTATCGCCAAAATCTGCCATACAAATGGCTTCTAAGCTAGGTTTCACCGGACGCGCTTTGATTTCTCCCAATTCCCTTGCGATATTGTGTGCTACCGCCATTGCCATGGATTCCGTCATTTGACCCGTTTTCGGCGCACCAAGGGGAACTTCCGTTTTTTCCGGCGGTGCTAATTGAGTAATCACCCCTGCACTGTAAATGGAGGGATAGTCAGGATGTTGATAAGTATCCAGAACGGGTAAAAAGCCTTTCTCATCAGTTAAGTCAGGAACCTCTTTTAAGAACTGTGCCCCCCGGAATGGCGGTAAAAACATGGAATAGTTAAATGGAAACTCCCGACCATCGGTTAATTTGACATGATCTTCTTTAATTTCAGCAATTTCAGCATTTTCGACCCAATCAATATTGCGCTGCTGCATCAGTTCGGTGACTAATTTGCCTGAGTTTGCCATCCCCCCAATTCCCAAATGTCCTAAGTAAGGTTCAGGGCTGATAAAGGTAATCGGGACTTGATCGCGCTTGCCTTCTTGGCGCAAAGCATAATCCGCTAATAGGGCAAATTCATAGGCAGGTCCCATACAACTTGCCCCCGGAACCGCCCCCACTAGCAAGGGACCCGGATTGTCTAAAAACTCATCCCAGGCTTCTCGTGCCATTTCCGCATGATGGGCATTACACACGGATTGCGTATACCCGTCTTCTGGACCTAATCCGGGCATCAAATGATACGCCAAAGATGCACCCGTTGCAATCACCAGATAATCATAATCAAAGGTGATGTCTTCACCGACACTCACTCGTTTTTGGTCGGGGTCAAGACCGGTCACCCTCCCATGTTGCCAGCGAATCCCTTGTCTTGCGAGCAAGGGGGCTAAGGGAAGTTGAACATCTTCTAACTGTCTCATCTTAAAGGCAACCCAGGGTAAAGAGGGAATGAAGGTAAACGTCGGCTCATCGGAAATGAGCGTGATTTCGTGGTTGCCGTGCAATAAATGTTTAAGTTCGTAAGCTACAGAAAGCCCGCCAAATCCTGCCCCAACAATTACAATATGTGCCATATCTTATAAATCCTGATTTTATACTACTATTTAATCATATATTCATAATAACATAAATAGAATTTTGCTTCAAGGGTTGACTAAATTACTAATTAGTCATATATTTGTAAATGAAGTGAAACAAACAACGGAGGATCGATACTGATGTCTCATAACGTTGGTTTCCTAGACCGAATTCTACGCTTAGGCTTAGCCGGAGTCTTATTATTTCTGGGAATGAGCACTTATAGCGGAACGACAACCGGCATTATTTTAAGCGTTGCAGCAGCCGTTCCTGCCCTAACGGCACTTGTTGGCACTTGTCCGATTTACAGCATTTTCGGCTTCAAGACCTGTCGGACACAATAAATCCCTTTGTTTGTTCTTTAGGAGAGAAAATTATATGGTTACAGCATCGGCACAACCAACCGTGCGACAAATTTCACCGAAGCAGTATCAACAAATGGCTCGTCCTCCCAAATTAATCGATGTGCGGACGGGTTTTGAATATAAGACCGGTCATGCGCCACAGGCGGTGAACTTGAGTCTCTTTCGCCTTTCTTTTGGTATGATTCCAGGCTTAAGACGGTTGTTACTACCAAAATGGTTTCGGGAACTGCCGAAAGATCAACCAGTTGCCGTTATCTGCTTAACCTCTCATCGTAGCCCGATCGCCGCCAAGCAACTCCTCAAGGCTGGCTTTCAAAAAGTCTATAACATTTCTGGTGGAATGATGGAGTGGCAACAGAAAGGACTTCCCACAAGTAAGTGATTACTTATTTTTTATCCTTACGTCATTGTTGTCTGATAACGAATGACCCATGACTAAGGACTAATGACCAAAGCATTTGGAGATTAATTATGCAAATTAGTCGCAAAAACCTCGATCAGCGACAAGACCATATTTACGATACGATTGTTGTCGGTGGTGGGGCAGGGGGATTATCCGCAGGGATTTACTTGCAACGGTATAATCTCTCTAGCCTGATCATCGACAAAGGCAAAGCGCGATCGTTTTGGATGCAGGAGTTACACAACTATCTCGGTTTACCCCCAGATACTCCCGGACGGGAACTCCTAAAACGCGGAAAAGATCATTATTTATCTTTAGAGGGAGACTTTCTCAACGGCTTTGTGGAAGAGATTGTTGATGAAGGAGAAACCTTCGCCGTAACCACAAAAGTGGGACGCAATGATAATAGTATCTATCCCGTCTTACGAGCAAAATATATTATTGCAGCCAGTGGTATTATCGACCAGCTTCCCCCGCTAGACGATATGCAAAACGTTTATGAATATGCAGGTTATAATTTGCACGTTTGCATGGTCTGTGATGGCTATGAAATGACCGATAAACAATGCGGTTTCTTCGCAGGAAGTGAAGCCAGTATTGAAGAAATGGTCTTTAACTTAAGCTGGTTCACCCCTTACATCACCATCTTTACTCATGGGATGTTTGAGATTCGATCGGAACTCCGTCAACAACTGGAAGATTATGGCTATCGTATCGTAGAAACCCCAATTAAACAGTTCCTTGGGGAAAATCATCAGATGACAGGCGTAGAATTAACCGATGGTTCCGTGATTGAGTTAGAAACGGGATTAATCTCAATGGGATCGAAGTATCACCATGATTATCTCACTCAGTTTGACCTTGACTATAAAGGCAATAACTTAATTACGGATAAAATGGGACGCACCTCTCATCCGAGAGTGTTCGCCATTGGTGATCTGAAAGTAGGCTTAAACCAAGTGGTTGTTGCTGCAGGTGATGGTGCATTAGCTGCAACCCAAATTTGGCGCGATATCCGTAATGCAACGCCCCCGCGTCGCTGGGAAGAAAATCTTCTCACTACCGCTTCGGCTTAACTTTAGTGAAAATTTTGTCTTTTGTCGTTTGTCTTAATCACTAATGACAAATGACAAAATCTTCGCTTTTAATCAACCACATAATCATGTAGTATAGAAAAGGAGCTTTTGAAAATGGCAGATTTATTTTCTCCCGAATGGATGGCGCAATACCAAGAACAATGGAACGCAGAACCTGATCTCTCTGATGCTTTAGCAAAAATTAACTTTGACTCGGTGATTGGCTATGGCTTTAAAGGCGAAGATCAACCCAGAGGAGTCTTAGTGGTTAAAGATGGTAAAGCCGTTGAAGCTGGGGCTTACAACGGACAAACCCTGAGTTGGGATTTGCGTGCGAAGCCTGAAGATTGGGAAAAATGGTTCGAGAAAGGATTGAATATGATGGGATTAAGTGGCGCGTATATGCAAGGCAAATTAAAATTTGTCGTCGGTGACTATGGCGCAATGATCAAAGATCCTCGCATGGTCAATCCTTTCCTGAAGAGTTTCTCTGTCATGGGACAAGTTCACGCTGCTGCTGTTGGCTAATTCAGTGACCAGTTCACTCCACAGGTTAAGGGGGAAAGGAGAAGGGAAAAAGGGATTGCAGACTTACTTTGATCTTATTTCTTGTTGCTCCATTGAGTAACTAATTCTCCATTCCCTGTTTTCTATTCCCCAAAGAACCAATGACTAATGACCAATGACTAATGACTAATACTCCTGAACAACAACGCCCCCTAAATATCGTCGGTCGCATCACCGCCTATTTTGTTAATTCGCAAGTGACCCTGCTGATCATTGTTGCCCTTGTGATCTTTGGGTTGGCTGCTGCGTTGTTTACCCCGAAAGAAGAAAATCCGCAAATTACCGTTCCTGGCGCGGATATTTATTTCCATTATCCGGGTGCGCCAGCAGCAGTGGTGGAAGAAACCGTGACGTTGCCCATTGAGGCGAAACTGCGGGAATTGCCGGGGATTGATGATATTTATTCGACTTCCCAAACGGGTCAAGCGCGCATCACTGCCCAGTTTTTTGTGGGGGAAGACTGGGAAAATTCCTTATTTCGCCTGCAAAATCATCTGTTTAATTCTCGGGATGAGTTACCGCAAGGGGTCAATTATCAAGTTGATCCCTTGATTGTGGATAATGTTCCGATTGTAACGTTGACGGTAACGGGAGAAGACTATAGCGATAACCAGTTGCGTCGGGTTGGGGAACGCTTATTACGCGAGTTAAGGCAAATTCCCAATACGGGCAATTTAACCATTACGGGGGGACAGCCACGGGTGATGCGCGTGGATTTAGACCCCGAACAGTTGGCAAGTTATCAGATTTCTCCGGCGGTGATTTCGCAACGCATACAAGCAGCAAATACCCAAGTGCAAGCGGGGGATGTGTCAGTTGGGAATCGACGGATTTTTATTGAAGGGGGAAACCTTGTTGAAACGGCGGATGAATTAAAAGCGATTGTTGTTGGACAAGGGGAAGATGGATCGCCCATTTATTTAGAAGATGTTGCCACCGTCAGTGATGGTTATGACGATCGCGCAACTTATTCCCGTCTCTTTAACCGCCAAGACTGGGATGTCACTGAACCCTATCCCGATCCGAAATTAAAGCCGGAACAAGACTTTGCAGAACGTCCGGCGATGACGATTGGGATTGCCAAGAAAAAAGGGACAAACGCGGTGGTTGTGGCGAAAGAAATTTTTAATCGCGTTGAAGAATTACAAGATGAGATGCCCACGGGCGTAGAAATTGCCGTCAGTCGTAACGCAGGACGCACCGCAGCGCGGGCGGTTGGGGACTTGTATTCTAGTTTATTTCAGGCGATCGCGATTGTAGTTATCTTACTGATTGCGTTCTTAGGGTGGCGCGATGCGTTAATTGTTGCTTTAGCCATTCCCTTAACCCTCGCGGGAACGCTGTTAGTGGGTTGGATCGCCGGACAAACGATTAACCGAATTACCCTGTTTGCGCTGATTTTATCATTGGGGATTTTAGTGGATGACGCGATCGCGGTAACAGAAAACATCCACCGTCGCTTCGAGGAAATGCCCGATCAGTCTTTTTCCCAGAAAGTCCGAACGGCGACGCTTGCCGTTGCAGAATTAGGCGTTCCCATTCTTCTCTCGACGGTAACGGTTATTCTCGCCTTTATCCCCATGGGCTTTGTCACGGGAATGATGGGACCTTACATGGGACCAATTCCCTTTAATGTTCCCGTGGCGATGATTATTAGTACCTCGCTGGCGATTATTGTCACGCCCTATCTAGCGGTACGCGTGATTAAAGTGCAGGGACGTTCCCAAAATAATAACGGCGATCAGGATGGTCAATCTTCCGAAGAAGTCCCCAACCGCATTTACAACCTGTATCGGGGGATCATGGAACCGTTAATTGATTCTGCGACCCGACGACGGTTTTTAATCTTCTTTGTGGTGGGCTTACTCCTGGCGAGTTTCGCCCTTCCCCTGACGCAAGCGGTGAAATTCCGAATGTTACCGAAAGCAGATGAAGACCGCTTCTTAGTGCAGGTAGATGCGCCGTTGGGAACGGAATTAGTGGAAACCGACCGCATTGTCCGGGAAATGGAAACAGTACTGAAAGAAGACCCGCAAATTGTGCAGTTTGAAAGCTATGTGGGAACGGCTGCACCCATTGATTTTAACGGCTTATTGCGCGGGAATACCCATCGCAGTGGGGAACATTTAGCGGATATTCGGGTTCACTTGACGAACGAGAGTGCGCGATCAGTGAGTTCTGAAGATATTGTCTTCCGCTTACGTCCCGAATTAACGGATATTGCCCAACAAAATAACGCGATCGTCAAGTTAATTGAAGATCCACCGGGTCCACCTGTGCGTTCCACGATGTTAGCGGAAATTTATGGACCCGACTACGAACGCCAGCGTGAACTCGCCAAACAAGTGGCTGATGTCTTCCGCAATACGGGTGAAGTGGTGGACGTGGATGACTCGGTGAAAAACCAAATCCCGCAGATGAAGCTGGAAGTGGATCGGCAAAAAGCGAACCAAGCGGGATTAAGTACCCAAGACATCGCCCAAACCATCAACATGGCAATTCGAGGGGTGGATGCTTCCACGTTGCAAGTCCCTGGAGAATTAACCCCAGTACAGATTCAAGTCCGTTTTGCTGAAGCCAACCGTCAAAGCATTGATGATCTGCGTCGGATTCAAATGCCGACCCCAGAGGGAAATTTAGTTCCTCTCACCGAGTTAGTGACCTTTACTTCCACGACGGTAGATCAGCCCATCTTCCACAGAAATCAAGTTCCTGTCACGTATGTCTTTGGGGAAATGAATGCGCGATCGTCGGTTTATGCGGTCATGGAACAACTGATTTACTTCTTCCGTAACCCCTTACCCGATGGCTACTCGATTCAGTGGGAAGGGGAATGGCAACTCACCCTAGAAGTCTTCCGCGATTTAGGCTTAGCGATGCTGGTGGCGGTCATTCTAATTTATATTATCCTTGTCGGACAATTCCGCAGTTTCAAAATTCCCTTAATCATGCTGGGGGCAATTCCATTAGCCCTAATCGGAATTTTAGTGGGCTTCTCTCTCAACGGCGTTTATTTCAGCGCCACAGGGATGATTGGGGTGATTGCCTTAGCCGGGATTGTCGTTCGCAACGCGATCGTCCTCTTAGAATTTGTGGGAGACAGACGCAAAGAAGGCATTGAACTGAAAGAAGCCATTATCGAAGCCGGTGCGGTGCGCTTTCGTCCCATTCTTCTCACCAGTGTCACCACCATGTTAGGCACGTTAACCATTCTCAGCGATCCCGTGTGGTCTGGGTTAGCATGGACTTTATTAACGGGGATGTTAACCTCTTCTGCATTAACGCTGTTTATTATTCCTCTGATGTACTACGGCGATCAGCGATCTAATGGGAAGGAAGAACCCAAATCTGTTAATGAGAAACAATTAGTTGCAGATTAGCTTTAAGGTAAGTAGTAGGGTGGATAATAGCACCATAAGGGAATAAAGAAGGCTATCAACAAAAAAATCAAACAATCCCTGTGGCTAGTAGTAGGCAGGAAATTCTCAGCAAAAATAGTTGAACTTTGCTGAATAAAGCGTGATCGCCCTGATTGAACAGTAGCTAGCAAGTTAGCAAAGGCTATCTTTTGTTAATCAATACCCCTACTACTTAAAGATGATAGATATCGTTTCGCCATATTTATTTGACGATCATCACAATTATGACAAAAAACACAATTTTTTATAATCTTATGCATTCATAAGTAGTAGAGGGGGGTAGTCTAGGACTAATATGAAATCTAAGAAAAGCAGACATAAAGCGGAAAATGCTAAATACCTACAATGTCGTTATGCTCGGACCAAGAGGTTCAGGAAAGACTGTGTTCCTCGCTAGTATGTACAAAAGACTTTCTACTCAAGGAGAATTGAGCTTTTTCCTTGAGGTTGATAATGGTGAAAAACGCAAACGTCTCAAAAATATCTACACTCAAGTTGCTATAGACGAGAAATGGCCCAAGGGAACGAGCTTTGCCGAAGTATCTGAATGGAACTTTACTTGTAAAGTACAAAGTCCAAGTTTGCCGATCTATTCTGCTTGTAAGTTCACTTACTTGGATTATGCAGGTGGAAGATTAACTGATGAAATGGAAGATGAAGATGTAAAGTTTGATAATCAGTTAGCGGAGGCAGATGCTTTGTTAGGACTGTTAGATGGTCAACGGATATGTTCTCTCATGCGTAATGAGAAGCTAGGTAAGATCTGGATGATTAATGATCTTCCTAATATGCTAGACATCATGCAACGTATACAAAAACCTATCCACTTTGTTATCAGTAAATGGGATATCGTTAAGGGTCAATATACTCTAGAGCAAATTCGTGAAAAGTTATTACAAATACAAGAATTTAAAAATATTGTTAGTCTTCGTAATCAATCAAATACCTCAGTTCGCTTAATTCCTGTTAGCTCAGTAGGAATGGCATTTGCGGAATTGCAGGATGATGGCAGCATGAAAAAAACAGGTGCTTTGCCTCAGCCTTATCAAGTTGAAATGCCCTTAGCTTGCATTTTACCTGACATGATTCAACACACTCTAGACGAGTTAATGAGAAAGAAGGAACAAGAATCTAGTGAACCAATTGAAGTTAAAGCAAATCTAAGTTTTTGGGACAAACTTAAAAAATATGCAGGTGGAGGAGTTAAGTCAGTAGTTCAAGCTGTTCAAGGAATGTTACCTCCTAAGTATCAGTTAGCGAGTGATATGTTGGAAGAAATTATAGATGTTATTAATGATATAGAAAGACCAGTTTATGAAAAAGAAGCACTAGCTAAAAAAAGGGCTGAAGAATTAAAAATTAAGAAGATAGAATCAATTAAGGCTGTAGAAAGTGAAGAAACAGCATTAAGGCACGTTGTGACCTGCTTCTTATCAATTGTTAATCGACTGGAAATTCAATGACCCCCACCTACTTCGTGAGGTGGGGGATTGGGGAGAGATAACCTCCCCGTAGCTGCGAATAGAGCCATGAGCGGTTAGCGAGTAAACACTTCCAGATGTTTCTCTAGTTTGGATTAGATGTAAGAGGGCGGAATCTCGCCCAACTGGGTTAGTCCAGGACA
>JAAANX010000172.1 GCA_009909085.1 Cyanobacteria bacterium GSL.Bin1
CCTTGGCGGATTTATCACTCTTAGGCTGTGACGAATAAAGACTCCCAGAGCAACCGTTCTCATTTTAGCCTCGGGGAACGGACAATGTGACAGTTGGGGTGCGGAATGTGGGTTAGAAAGTTCAACTAGCCAAGAAAGTAAACGATGAGCGTTTTTACCAATAATGTGACGAGAATGCCCCCATAATACCGTTAGGTTAATGGGGGATGAATCGTCGCCAAAATGAAATAGAAGCATAGTAGTCACCTGCACCTCAAACAACGGTTGAATCGCCTTGGGTTTTTCTCTTTTACCAGTGCATGGGATGATAGTCTTTATAATATGTAATAAATGCGACCAAAACTAGAAGCTAGAAAGCGATTGCGTGGTCAACAGAAGAATCTCTGAGCTTATGACAACAACTAAAACGAAAGTAAAAAGTGCATTTCTGGAAAGACTGCATTCTCCAGAACGTCCTGTCCTCGTCTTTGATGGCGGGATGGGAACGTCATTACAAAGGCAAGAACTCACGCTAGAAGATTTTGGCAGTGCTGAACTCGAAGGATGTAATGAATATCTTGTAAAATCTAAACCGGAAGCCATTGAACAGGTTCACCGTGAATTTTTAGAAGCGGGTGCGGATGTCATTGAAACCGACAGCTTCGGTTCGAGTTCTGTAGTGTTAGCGGAATATGATATTCCTGAACAAGCCTACGAACTGAGTAAAATGGCAGCGGAACTCGCGAAGCGCGTGGCGAAAGAGTATTCAACCCCAGAAAAACCGCGTTTTGTTGCTGGGGCAATGGGACCCACCACGAAACTTCCCACTCTGGGTCATATTGACTTTGACACGATGAAAGAGTCCTACCGTGTCCAAGCCTCTGGGCTTTATGATGGCGGTTCCGACTTATTTATCATCGAAACCTGTCAAGATGTGCTGCAAATTAAATCTGCTTTGAACGCAGTAGAAGAAGTCTTTGCCGAAAAAGGCGATCGCATTCCCATTATGGTTTCTATCACGATGGAAGTTATGGGAACCATGCTGGTGGGAACGGAAATTGATGCAGCGCTGACCATCCTCGAACCTTATGACATTGACATTTTGGGATTAAACTGCGCAACGGGTCCCGACAAAATGAAAGAACACATCAAATATTTGTCGGAACACTCACCGTTTGTTATTTCCTGTATTCCCAACGCAGGACTGCCTGAAAACGTCGGTGGACAAGCCCACTATAAACTGACACCAATGGAATTACGAATGGCGTTAATGCACTTCGTCGAAGACCTCGGTGTCCAAATTGTTGGCGGCTGTTGTGGAACCCGACCGGACCACATTGAACAACTTTACGATATTGCTAAAAACCTCAAACCGAAAGAGCGTCATCCGAAAAATGAATGTGCTGCTGCTTCCATTTACAGCACCCAAAATTATATTCAAGACAACTCCTTCTTAATTATTGGGGAACGCCTGAATGCCAGTGGGTCGAAAAAAACCCGTACCCTCCTCAACGAAGAAGACTGGGATGGTCTGGTTTCCATTGCCAAATCCCAGGTAAAAGAAGGGGCGCACGTCCTCGACGTTAATGTGGACTATGTAGGACGTGACGGCGAACGGGATATGTATGAAGTGGTTTCCCGTTTGGTGAATAACGTGACCCTTCCTCTCATGGTGGACTCCACGGAATGGACGAAAATGGAAGTGGGGTTAAAAACCGCCGGTGGGAAATGCCTCATCAACTCCACCAACTACGAAGACGGCGAAGAACGTTTCTTCAAAGTTTTAGAGTTGGCGAAAAAATATGGCGCCGGTGTCGTCATCGGAACCATTGATGAAGATGGGATGGCACGAACCGCCCAGAAGAAATTTGAAATTGCCCAACGTGCTTATCGACAAGCAGTAGAATATGGCATTCCTCCCTCGGAAATCTTCTTCGATTCCTTAGCTTTACCAATTTCTACCGGGATTGAAGAAGACCGGGTCAACGGCAAAGAAACCATGGAGTCGATTCGGATGATTCGGGAAAACTTACCCGAATGTCATATCATGCTGGGGGTTTCTAACCTCTCCTTTGGCTTGAATTCAGCCGCAAGGGTTGCCCTCAATTCTGTTTTTCTTCACGATGCCGTTGAAGCAGGAATGGATGCAGCCATTGTCAGCGCGAGTAAGATTGTTCCCCTAGCAAAAATCGAAGAAGAACATCAGCAGATTTGTCGTGACCTCATTTATGACCGTCGTGAGTTTAATGAAGACGGAATCTGCACCTATGATCCGCTAACAAAATTAACCGAAGTCTTTGCGGGTAAAAAAGCAGACGTTGCTGCCTCTAGCATGGAAAATCTTTCCATCGAAGACAAACTCAAACAGCACATTATTGATGGGGAACGGATTGGCTTAAATGATGTTCTTGATGAAGCAATGAACACTTATCCGCCGTTGGATATTATTAATAAGTTCCTCCTTGATGGGATGAAAGTGGTTGGGGAACGTTTTGGTGCTGGCGAAATGCAGCTTCCCTTCGTCTTACAGTCTGCCGAAACGATGAAAGCGGCAGTAGCGCATCTTGAACCCCACATGGAAAAAGATGAAGCGGGCGATAATGCCAAAGGAACCTTTGTCATCGCAACCGTAAAAGGCGACGTGCATGATATCGGTAAAAACTTAGTGGATATCATTCTGTCTAATAATGGCTACCGTGTGATTAATATTGGGATTAAACAGCCGGTGGATAATATCATCGCGGCTTACGAAGAACATAATGCTGACTGTATTGCGATGAGTGGGCTATTAGTAAAATCCACTGCCTTCATGAAGGACAATTTAGAAACCTTCAATGAAAAAGGGATTACCGTTCCGGTTATTCTCGGTGGGGCTGCGTTAACGCCGAAATTTGTCTATGGTGACTGTCAAGAAGCCTACAATGGCAAAGTGGTTTACGGGAAAGATGCCTTCTCTGACCTCAACTTCATGGATAAACTCATGCCAGCGAAAGAAGCTGGACAATGGGACAATCTCCAAGGTTTCTTAGGCGAGTTTGCTGAGGGAGAAGAAGAAGGAAAAGGCATTAAAGCCAAAGCCAAAGCGGAAAAAGCCCAAAGCAATGGCAAAGCAGACGCTGAACAAAACGGAAAAAGCGACAAACCTGAAGAACCGAAAGTCGTGGATACCACTCGTTCCGAAGCGGTGGATGTCAATATTGAGCGTCCCACGCCGCCTTTCTGGGGATATAAGCGCTTAAATCCCGATGATATTCCCTTTGATGAGATGCTGTGGTATCTCGACAAACAAGCCCTGTTTGCGGGTCAATGGCAATTCCGCAAGAAGAAAAGTCAATCGCGGGAAGAGTACGATCAGTTTTTACAAGAAACGGTCGAACCGATTCTTGAAGAGTGGAAACAACGCTCGCAGGATGAAAACTTACTCCATCCCCACTTGATTTATGGCTACTTTCCTTGTTACGCGGAAGGGAATACGGTGTATCTGTTTGATCCGAAACTGATGGAAGAGAAAGGAACCATTCCTGAAGGATCAGAACCTGTGGCTGCGTTTGAATTCCCTCGTCAACGGTCAGGACAACGGATGTGTATTGCCGACTTCTACGCGCCGAAAGAATCGGGGATTATTGACGTCTTCCCCATGCAAGCGGTAACTGTCGGTGAAATTGCCACGGAATATGCGAAAGAATTGTTTGCAGCGGATAAATATACCGAATATCTCTATTTCCATGGCTTTGGAGTACAAGCAGCTGAAGCCCTTGCAGAGTGGGGACATACCCGTATTCGTCAAGAATTAGGCTTTGGTGATGAAGATCCCGATAATATCCGTGATATCTTAGCCCAACGCTATCGCGGTTCCCGCTATAGCTTCGGTTATCCCGCTTGTCCCAATATTGAGGATCAGTACACGCTTTTAGATCTGTTAGAGACAAAACAAATTAATCTCTACATGGATGAAAGTGAACAAATCTATCCTGAACAATCTACTACCGCGATTGTTTCTTACCACCCGATCGCGCGTTACTTCAGTGCTTAATTACTGAGTCACTTCTTTTTGAATTAAAACTAAGCAGCGATCGCGTTTTAGGGCGCGATCGTTTTTTACTTTGGGGTATCAATGCGATCATTTATGCAAGGAAAGTACGTGCTAAGAGAAGTTAACGCTAAAGTGGGAGACAGTGAATTATTCCGAGAAACATGATTCTGAGTTCAACTACGTAATGCTTCATTCCGACCACTACCAAGTCCTTGGCGTAACTCCTGATGCTAGTCAAAAAGAGATTAAACAAGCCTATCGGCGCCTAGCTAAACAGTATCATCCTGATCGCAGCGGAGAGCAGAAGAGTCACGACAAAATCATCGCAATTAATGCTGCCTACGAAGTTCTCAGTAACCCCACCTTGAGAGCTTCTTACGATCGCGCGTTTTCTCAGAAGCGATCCGAACGCAATACCCAAGCCCAACAACAATATCACAACCATCGACAGAAAAAACGCCACAGTAATGATCACACCGATTACTGGTTAAAGTACGTTTATCATCCCATCATCCAACAAGTTGAACAAATCACTGCTCCTCTGGAGGCACAAATCGACCACCTAGCAGGGGATCCCTTTGATGATGAACTGCTAGACATTTTTCAAACTTATCTTGAATCCTGTCGGGGATTAGTTCAAAACGCCAAACAAGCCCTCAGTTCCCAACCCAACCGTGTTAATCTCGCCGGAACAGCTGCTAATCTCTATTATTGTTTGAATCAACTCGATGATGGCATTGAAGAATTAGCGTATTTCCCCTTTAATTTTGATGAACACCATCTCCACACTGGAAAAGAGTTATTTCGGATTGCCACGGGATTACAGGAAGAAGCTCAAATTAGAGTCAATCATCATTTTTCTAAAATCTGAACAGAAAACTTTCTGAATCCTTCATCTGATCCGGTTGCGTTAAAAACACTGTGGCGTCCAACTCCCATGCAGTCCGTAGGGAATGTGCTGCTGCAATCCTAAACGGGCTACCGGTTCTAAAGTTTGACCATCCAAAATGACTAATTCTGAAGCATGGTTTTGAGCATTATAAACAAGCGTTAAAACCCAGCCCTCATCTTCATCATGACTACCTGGTTTAGGTACAAAAATGGGTTCACTGACGAAGCCGTGAGGGGCTGCACTCCAAACAAGGCGTTCTTGCGTTTCCCAATCATATTTCAGAATTGCTTGCAAAGGGGCATTTCCTCGGGGTTGATGGGCGGTTCCCATGAATAAATATCGATAGGGTTGTCCCACTTTGTTGGGATGGGCATAGGGAAATTCACAGCAACGAGGTTCGATTAAGTCTTTTTCTACTGTCGCTATATCTAAATTCAGCGTAAAGCGCCAAAGTTGACCCGGATAAAGGGCTTCAAAATCAACATCTCGAAAATCAGATTCAGGGTCAACTTCTGGGAAATCAGCATAGCAAATTGAGTCCATACAAAGCTGATTATTATTTACTTCAAAGGCATTAGCATGATGGAATATAAATCCAGCATTAACTTCTAATTTTTTAACTATTTCACCCCGATTTGGATCCCGAGGAATAATCCAAATCTGACTATTTTTTTCGGGTTTAAACTTAATACATTCTCCTGCGCCTCGAAAGCCTAACACAAAAGGAATGGGATTAAATTCAACTGGATTTTGGAAGAAAATATAGTAGTGAGGAGTAATCGCAAAATCGTGAATAAAGGCAAAGCCAGGAACACTGGTACTTTGTTTCCTTAAAAGCTGAAAGTTGAGGTCGAATTCATACGTATGAATAGTGGTTGATAAACCGGGTTCGATATAAAAATTAATTAAACAAGGCTGATCGTTATTAATAACAGATTGGGGTTCCAGCCAAGGATGGGCAGCAAAAGCTTCTCCCTCTCCTAAAACACCATCTAATTGATCAACACCTCTTGTTTCTAAGGTTTTGGGATCGAGACGATGAGGGAGTCCGCCTTCCCATAGAGCCAGTAATTTACCTCCCCAATAAATAATATTGGTATTGGCAATATTTTTTTGTTTAAAGTCAAAGGCATTATTGAGCCAACCGCCGGGTTTTTGCGTACCAAAGACGTTGCGATAAAGAATGGTTCCTGCTGCTTGTTCTTCCACAAAACCTTGTGTCCGCACAAAGCGGTTTTGGAAATGAACGTTTCCCTCCTGAAACGAAAATTGACAAACCATGCCATCCCCATCAAAGGGATGTTGAACCGGAATGCCGTTGATGTCGAGTAAGCCGGGTCCATTGCGAAATAAAGTGCCGTTTAATTCTTTGGGAACACTTCCAGATAGCGTTTCTAGCCAATAACTTGCTTCCTGTCGTTGCGACTGATAGCCTTGACGCCATTCTTGCTTCGAGTAAGGGTGTTCTTTTTCCGGACTGTGTTTACTGACCAGGGAAGTCATAAGCGGACTCATTCTTTATAAAACTTTACATCTATCATAACTGAAGAATAACGAAATTCCTCAAGCCATGAATCTGCGTTGAGAATGAGGTTTTTAACGTTAAGAAATGTTAAAAACGAGACATAAGATTATTTCCTACTGCACCATGTCTGAGTTTAATTGCAACTCCCTGCCAGTGAAGGCGGTTCTCTTGGGAGCCAGCCCAATTGTTATCTTACCGAGTTCAGCCATTTCTCCTGCTTTACCGGCAATCCAGGATTATTTTGCTGAAGTGAACAATTCTGAATATTGGGTCCGGTTGGTTTTAACCATGCCTGCCCTCTCAATTATTATTGGCGGCTTACTCGCCGGTCAACTGATTGACCGTGTGGGGCGCAAAACCTTGCTGATCACTGCGATGATTTTAGCTAGTATTTCAGGCGTGATGGGTTATGGCTTAGATAGCCTCACCTTGCTTATTCTCACCCGCATTGCCCTTGGTTTTGCTGTTGCTGGCGCCATTACCAGCGTGACAACGCTCATCGCAGATTATTACGAACCCAAGACCCGCTCGACTTTAATGGGGCTACAATCCACTTGTATTGCCACAGTGGGAGTAGTGGTGCTCTCTTTAAGTGGGGTCTTGGCTGATATTAGTTGGCGCGCACCGTTTCTGATTTATTTGTCGCCGTTGATCCTCGTTCCCTTTATGATTTTGTGGTTGCGGGAACCGATTCATGAGGTAGAGGCAGAAGCTGCATCTGTCTTTTCTTGGTCGCAATTGCCCTTACTGACCATTGGCATCATTTATGGAGTGGAACTCCTGCATATGTTCCTGTTTTATCTGACACCCGTGCAGTTGCCATTTTATCTACGCTCTTCTTTTGATGCGTCTGCTTCTCTGAGTGGGGTTGCCATTGCGACAATGACCTTTTGCCAAGCGGGTTCTTCTCTCGGTTACGGCTGGTTAAAAGCAAGATTGACGTTTGTGAATATTCTCGCGATCGCGTTTGCCTTCGGCTGCATCGGACACATCATCGTTGCGGTTGCCCCTAGTATTAAGTTTATTGTTTTGGGTTTAGCCGTGAGTGGACTTGGCTTTGGTTTACTGTTTCCCAACTGTAAAGTTTGGGTGACACAAACTGTTGCGCCGAAAATTCGGGGACGAGCCTTAGGCGGGTTAACAACTGCCTTCTATATTGGTGAGTTTCTCTCGCCCTTTGCCAGTCAAACGGCAGTGAAGTGGGTTGGTGCGAGTGGCACTTATGCTCTAGCTAGTGGCATTTTAGGCGTGGTTGCTGTCTTGGCATTGGCTTCCAGTACGAAAACGGCTCTCATGCCTTCACAAGAATCGTTTTCACGTCATTCTTAAGTGATATGGAACGTTCTCCCGATTCGCTTGGGGTAAAGTTAACGCTTTGGTTAACCAGTACCGTTTTGATTATGACGGGGTTAACTATTTCCCCTTCCTTACCGGGAATGGAAGACTATTTTTCTGATGTTGACAATAGCGAATTTTTAGTCAGGTTAGCGTTAACCATATCGGCGTTACTGATTGTTATTGGTAGCCCGATCGCGGGTCAAATTGTGGATCAATTTGGTCGCAAACCGCTTTTAGTAGTGTCTGTCCTTATTTACGGCTTAGCCGGTGGCGCAGGATTAGTTGTCGATTCCATCTGGCATTTGATTATTGCCCGCGCCATTTTAGGCTTTGCCGCAGGAGGCGTCGCCACCAGTGTCACGACATTAATTGCCGATTATTATGATCCAACAATACGCTCTCGCATCATGGGGATTCAGTCAGCATTTATCGGGGCAGGAGGCTTTATCTTCTCCTCAGTAGGGGGAATTTTGGCGAATGTGGACTGGCGTTATCCCTTTGCCATTTATCTCTCCCCTTTACTGCTGTTGCCGTTGATTCTCTTTGTTTTATATGAGCCGCCACGAGAAAAAACGGCTGCAGTTGATGGCTCACAACAGCAATTTCAAATTCAGATCCCTTGGCGGTTATTGGGATTGATTTACATTATTGAGTTTCTGCACCTACTGACGTTTTATATTACACCCACTCAGTTACCGTTTTATTTGAAAACCAACTTTAGTTTGCCTTCGAGTGGCAGTGGTTTTGCAGTAGCGACCCTAACCCTCTCCCAAGCAGTGGTATCTCTTGCTTATGCCAAAATTAGAGGAAAATTGGGGTATTTACCCATTGTGGGCTTAGCGTTTATTTTAGCGGGGTTGGGGTATGGCATAATTAGTTTTGCTCTCAATTACACTGTGATTCTATTCGGAGCAATGATTAGTGGGTTCGGCTTTGGTTTACTAATGCCCAATGCAAAAGTTTGGATTTCAGAAAAAGTACCCGAACCGATTCGAGGACGGAGTTTAGGGGGACTCAATACCTTCTTCTTTCTCGGTGAATTTGCTTCGCCGGTAGTGGTGCAACCATTGGTGAGTGCAGTCGGAATTGGTCAGGGTTATGCCGTGATTAGTAGTAGTTTGTTACTTTTAGGCGCGATCGCGCTGGGTAGCAGTTTATATAACGCCAGTCAAACGAACAAGTAATACCATCTCTCTGATTGGAAGTGACAGTCCCAGTGCTTCCATTCTCTGTGTTCTCTGTGACTCTGTGGTTCAATTTGTAGCAATCGTTTTCAGAAATAGTATAACCCCTTTAGGGCATTTACAATCTTTCCAACTCTGAGCATCTCTCCTAAATGTTTTTTTAGCCGCATTTTCTGATTAATGTCTTAGCAGTGAGGGCAATTCAGTATTTTTCTGAAATACCGAATACCATAGAAAAAGCAGCAAATGTAAAGAAATGTAAGGGACTACTTATGGCAGATCAGTTGATTCGAGGGACAGCAGCAGATGGTGGGATTCGGGCGGTTGGGCTGATTTCAACCCGACTGACAGAAGAAGCCCGACAACGACACAATCTATCTTATGTTGCGACTGCAGCCTTAGGACGTGCGATGTCCTCCAGTTTATTATTGGCTTCAAATATGAAGCAGGAACAGTCGCGCGTCAATCTTCGCATTAAAAGTAATGGTCCCCTTGGTGGACTGTTAGTGGATGCCGGGGTAGATGGTACCGTTCGGGGTTATGTGCAGAATCCTACCGTTGAATTACCGCCTAATGACCGGGGAAAACTCGATGTTGGCGGTGCTGTCGGACAAGATGGCTATCTTTATGTGATTCGAGATGTTGGTTATGGCTATCCCTACTCCAGTACAGTGGAACTTGTTTCTGGAGAAATTGGTGATGATGTGGCAAATTATTTAGTTACTTCGGAACAAACGCCGTCAGCATTGCTGGTTGGGGTATTTGTTGGTGCGGAAGGGGTAACCGCTGCTGGAGGAATTTTATTACAAGTCCTTCCCAAATCATCCCATGATGAAGCGTTAATACAAACCTTAGAAGGAAGAGTGAGTCAATTATCTGGTTTTACTCCCTTAATGCGACAAGGGAAAACCCTATCAGAAATTTTTGAGGAATTATTGGGCGATATGGGATTACACATCTTCCCTGATGTGCAAATGGTGCGCTTCCATTGCGGTTGTACTTTTGAGCGCATGATGCGGGCCTTAAAGTTACTGGGAATCGCCGAGTTAGAGGATATGATTGAAAAAGATGAAGGAGCAGAAGCGACGTGTCACTTCTGCGGGCAAGTTTATCAAGCGAGTCGGGAAGAATTAGTCGAGTTAGTCGAAAAAATGAAAGTGGAAGGCTAACTTTCTTCTGTTTTTAAAAAGTTATCTTTCTCCGCAGCCAGTTTGTAATCAGTTGCGGAGAATTCCCTTTAAACCATCGCCAAGCAACTGCCCGAAAAGCAGGCTTAGTCAAACGCGCGATCGCCTTTAAAAACCGATTCATCGGACGGAAGCCAACTTTTTGATTAATAATATTAATTGAGCCCACATCATAAAGACAATCTAGGATAATTTTTACTGTTGCTTCTTCCCGTTCTACTAAATTATCTAGTAATAGCAGAACGTCATGCATTCTCTCTTCTTTAATGCGTTCTTCTTCTAAACGTTTTTCTAACTGTAATTTCACTGATTTTTCCGCCGGTACTAGCATTTTTCCTCATAAAAAAAGTGATAAACAATATTGAAAAATGCTGTTTTAGTTTATTTAAAACAGCATTTTTATTAGTAACTCATAGGTAATCAGAGTAACTTATCTCATGGTAATTGATATTGGAAGTCTGTTGGTCCCTGATAATTAGAAAGTTGTGATAAACGTTCGAGACTTTGGGTCCCTCGATACAGTTCACCCTTAATTTCCCAGGTGGGGTAAGATTTAATTGCGGCGTCTTGACAGGCTTCTGGTTGCGGATCGATGCCTCGCGGATCGCATTCAATATAATTCACTTTGTCAAAAGCCGTTTTGCCAAATAGTTGTTTTTGCTCGAAACAGTGGGGACACCAAAATGCTCCATATTTTTTCGCATCGATCGCGCTTAAGTGTTCAGCAAGAGCAATTTCTGCGGGACCAGAAGTGGTGGTAATTTCCCAGCCTTTGGGCGGTTGAGGAGCAGAGTCAGCTAAAGGAATCACACTTACTTCTTGATTAGAGGCATTAACGGTGTTATTGACATCAGAGTAAATCCCCAAGGTCCCAACTAAGGTCACCATGACCACAATAATCCCCGTGAAAAACACTTGTCCTAAATCGTCCCAATCTTTACCGAGTAAGGTTAAGGCTAATAAGCTTAGAGAAAAGAAAGCTGACCCAATACAATAGGGGCAGAACGTTTGTAATTCAAAAGATAAAACATACATTAAGTAACCGCTAAAAGCAGTCATGGCGGTTGCCCCAATCAGGAGGAGGAACCAACTCCATTGTTCTAACTGTTTGCGCAGGCTTTTCTTTTGGTCTGCGTTGACAAAGAGAGGACCCAGAGAGAAAAGGACCATTGCGCTGTAAGCTCCAAACCCAAATAAACTTAAAGGCAGTCCAAAAACTGTCGCATAAGGGCTATTGAGGACATTACTGCAACTTTCCCCTGCTGCTTGGGCACCAGCGACACAACCTACCGTTTGACCAGTGAATTTTTGTACAGTGAGATAAGCAGTGAGAATAGCTCCCAAAAGCGCGATCGCGCCAATTATTGGACGAGACCAGCGATAAATCCAAGGCGTAGAACGTCGTCGTACCATCAATGATTTCCTCTCACAAATTGCGAAATGGGATGAGAATAATTCAATCCTAGCAGTCAAGCTTTTGCCGAAAAGGGATACCGCTCTTCCGGGGGATTTTCGGTTTCTCGTACTGCTTCTACGAATTGACTAACTCGAATCGGATCAATGGGATTGTGAATATTGCCATTCCGCTTCAGAGAACTGGCAACAATCACACCATCGGCTGCTTTGAAAAGACGAGGGACATTATCCCACGTTGCCCCACTACCAATCAAAACAGGTTTACCAGAAGCCACACTAGCCGCAGTTTCCAAGTCTTCTAACCGAGGGGGGTCACCAGTGGTACCACCGGAAATAATGATGCCATCTGCTAACCCTCGTTCCACCGTTTCTTGTACTGCCGTTGCTAAGGGAGGATTGCCCAACGGATAGGCATGTTTGACACAAACATCAGCAAAAATGCCAATGTCTGAGCCCAATTCCCGTCGATAGCGCATTAAATCATGGGCTTCCCCTTCAATAATACCTTGATCGGTTGCCATAATACCGGTGAGTACATTCACCCGAATAAACTGGGCATTGACACAAGACGCGATCGCGATCGCGCTTTTCGCATCATTGCGCAAAACATTAATCCCTACCGGTAACATCACCAAATTCATCACCCGTTGCACAATCAAAGTCATTGCGCTAACCACTGCCGGATCAACTTGATTTTTAGCAAAAGGAGCATCAAAGAAATTTTCAATAATAATACCGTCAACACCACCGGCAGCTAAAGCCGTAGCTTCTTGTTCGGCACGTTCTCGGACAGCTTTTAAGTTACCGCCCCAACGGGGAGAAGAAGGAAGGGGCAGCAGGTGTACAACACCAATCACGGGATGGGAAGTTTGAAAAATTTGTTCTAAGTCCACGTTGTTTACTCGAACGCACTGCGAATAGAGTTCTTGAAGCAGTAACCAGGCGCAAATTATAAATTAATTACGTGATCCACCAGCTACTGTTTAACCCTAACCAACGGTCGCTGCAGGCAAGGGGTCGTCTGCAGAAATAACTTCCACAATCGGTTACCCCCACATCGGAAGGCCTTCCAACGTATTCTGCGACCACAAACTTTTTATAATAGCGGGTTATCGTCATT
Source organism: Cyanobacteria bacterium GSL.Bin1 (assembly GCA_009909085.1). NCBI lineage: Bacteria > Bacillati > Cyanobacteriota > Cyanobacteria bacterium GSL.Bin1. Next base: position 12,675 of record JAAANX010000172.1, read on the forward strand.
AAGACTACCACTATCTGACTCACTTCCGACACTGAGCAATCGCTCCTTACCTCAAACCATCCCAATCAAAACTCATATCTGAACTAAATCTAAAACTTTACCGCCGGGTTGTAAAAACAGTGGTAAACATCATTAAGAAACCGCCAATCCCAATCAAAACGGCAATGGCGACTGGAATAACGTTCATCAATTGCTCTTGATCCATGATTCCTTTATCCTTACTTACTGCATCTACCAGTCTCTCAGACCAAGCTTGATCACAACCATCTGTAATTGAAAATTAATGCTCAGTTTTTAGTAAGTGATGAGATTGAGAATGCGGTTCAATATCAGTGGTACAAACTTGCGTTTTCACCAAATTCGCCAACTCTTGAAGTTGATTAATCGCTTCTGCACCTTCTAGTTTCATCAGTTCGCGGTCATCACACAGTTCTGTCCAAGTAATCCCATAATCAGACACCAGAAAGCGAATGAGGTGATTATCGCCTAAGCTAACCATGAATGAAGCACTATTCATTTCTTGACCACAGGTGTAGCAAGATGCAAGGTAGCCCCGCCTTTCGAGAACAATCGCGAGGGCTTGTAAATTCATGACCAAGTCCTGAATAAATTGGCGATGTTGGTGAGCTAGTCGTGTAAACACTTTTATCCTCCAGCGGCACACAATTTTCTTATTGTAGCCTATTTTTTAAGAATTTCTTTAGAATTTGTGACCGTTCTCCAATGACAACAGTTATCTATACGCTAGCAAAGTTCATCCCAAACGACGCCAAGTAAGGTTCAGTTTGATCGATTGACCACTCAAATCAACAGTTGAGGAAGCAGATTCAGTAAATTGATGACAAGCAATTTTCTTGTATTCCCTCTTTCCGATAAGATATAGAATGCTAAGAACAATAATTAACCAATGCTCGTAGCAGATTAAGGAACCGTATCATCGCGTGTTCCTCTGGTATTGAATGAATCAAGGAAGATTAACGAATGAATCAAGAAACATTTAATAAAGTCAAAGGAATTGTTGCTGAACAGCTCGAAATTCAAGATCAAGAAACGATTAAGCCTGAATCCAAATTTGCTGAAGATTTAGGCGCTGATTCCCTGGATGTGGTTGAATTAGTCATGGCTTTAGAAGAGGAATTTGACATCGAAATTCCTGATGAAGCAGCGGAAAAAATTGCCACGGTCCAAGCGGCAGTAGAATACATTGAGGAAAAAGCAGCGACTCCTTCTTCTTAAGGTTCCGAGTGCATGACTCCGGTACACTCCCCAAAAAACACATCGAAAATTATGGCAAATTCGCAAAATCAACGAGTGGTAGTGACGGGACTGGGTGTTGTGGCTCCCGTCGGTAATACCTTAGAGGCATACTGGAACGCCCTCTTAGCAGGGCAAAACGGAATTGGCAAAATTACCCAATTTGACCCGAGTGCTCACGGGAGCCAAATTGCAGGGGAAGTCAAGGGATTTGACCCCCATGAATATTTAGACCGCAAGCAAGCCAAACGCATGGATCGGTTTTCTCAATTTGCCTTGGCTGCTAGTTTACAAGCCTTGAGTGATGCCAAGTTAGAAATCAACGACTTGAATGCCGATCAAGTTGGGGTAATGATTGGGACCGGAATTGGTGGGATTAAAGTGCTAGAAGATCAGCAAGAAGTGTATTTGAATCGGGGACCCAGTCGCTGTAGTCCCTTTATGGTACCAATGATGATTGCCAATATGGCAGCTGGCTTAACGGCGATTCATGTGGGGGCAAAAGGACCAAACTCGTGTCCAGTGACCGCTTGTGCAGCGGGTTCAAATGCAGTGGGAGATGCGTTTCGTGTCATCCAACGGGGAGATGCTCAAGCCATGATTTGTGGTGGAACCGAGGCAGCTGTTACCCCTTTGACTGTTGCAGGGTTTGCTGCTGCTAAAGCCCTCTCCAATCGCAATGATGATCCACAACATGCTTGTCGTCCTTTTGATAAAGATCGGAATGGATTTGTCATTGGTGAAGGATCAGGCATCTTGATTCTGGAATCCTTGGAACACGCGGCAGCAAGAGGGGCAAAAATCTATGGCGAAATAGTGGGATATGGGATGACCTGTGATGCTTACCATATGACTTCCCCGACTCCCGAAGGAACAGGAGCTGCTAAAGCGATCGCGCTAGCCCTCAAAGATGGCAATCTCAAGCCCGAAGACGTGAGCTATGTGAATGCTCATGGCACCAGTACCGCTGCTAATGATGTGACTGAAACCAAAGCGCTCAAAAAAGCGCTTGGAGAATCGGCCTATCGGGTAGCGATTAGTTCGACAAAATCCATGACTGGGCATTTACTCGGCGGTTCCGGCGGTATCGAAGCAGTGGCAACAGTCATGGCAATCGCGAATGACAAAATTCCCCCGACAATTAATCTCGAAAATCCTGATCCCGAATGCGATCTCGACTATGTTCCTCAAATTGCCCGGGAGAGAGTTGTCAACTGTGCTTTGTCAAACTCCTTCGGATTTGGGGGGCACAATATTACATTAGCCTTTAAAAAGTATCCTTCTGGTTAAATGAGTTTTGTCAATATACAAACCACTCAGCATGAGTGCCTTCACCTGAAAAGGCGTCCGCTCTCAATTAGGATCAAAAACTCGCTTGCCCCTCAATCCCACTTTCTGTAAAGATAGAAGGGAATTATGGGCGCTGCTCAAATTTCGCTAGGGTTCTCGGAGAAAACCCATTAAAAAAATTTTCCAATAAACCGTAGTTACAGAAAAATCAGTTATGGTCGCTGCTACTCAATCACTCGAACAACTTTGTATCAATTCAATCCGCTTTCTGGCGATTGATGCCGTCGAAAAAGCCAGTTCAGGACACCCGGGCTTACCGATGGGGGCTGCTCCGATGGCATTTGTCCTCTGGGATAAATTCCTGCGCTTCAACCCGAAAAATCCCCATTGGTTCAATCGCGATCGCTTCGTTCTCTCCGGTGGACATGGGTGTATGTTACATTATGCCCTCCTCTATCTCACCGGTTACGATAGCGTCAGTTTAGATGATATTAAGCAATTCCGTCAATGGGAGTCGAAAACGCCCGGTCACCCTGAAAACTTCATGACCGAAGGGGTAGAAGTGACCACAGGTCCTTTAGGACAAGGAATTTCTAATGCAGTTGGCTTAGCGATTGCAGAAGCTCATTTAGGCGCTCGCTTTAATAAGCCCGATTGTGAACTAGTTAATCACTATACCTATGTGATTGCCACTGATGGTGATTTAATGGAAGGGGTTTCTAACGAAGCCTGTTCTCTCGCGGGACACCTCGGACTCGGCAAACTCATTGCTCTCTACGATGACAACCACATCTCCATTGATGGTGAAACCGAACTCTCCTTCACCGAAGATCGGATGAAACGCTATGAAGCCCTGGGTTGGCATACACAAGTCATTGAAGATGGCAATACCGATCTCGAAGGTTTGGAAAAAGCCATTGCTAATGCCAAAGCAGTGAAAGATAAACCCTCAATTATTGGTATCAGAACCATTATTGGTTTTGGCTCTCCCAATAAAGCCAACAGCCATGATGTTCACGGTGCTGCATTAGGAAAAGATGAAGTCGCAGCAACTCGGAAAGAACTGGGTTGGGAATACGGAGAGTTTGAAGTGCCTGAAGACGCCCTCAACCATTTCCGGAAAGCGGTTGATCGCGGCGCAGAAGCAGAGCGAGAGTGGAAACAACGCTTTGCTGAATATAAGGGCAAATATCCTGAAGAGGCAAAAAACTTCGAGCAACTGATTAATGGTGAACTGCCTGCCGGTTGGGAAGATGCACTGCCCACTTATACCCCCGATGACAAAGCCGATGCAACTCGGAACCAGTCTGGAGCCGTTTTAAATGCGCTTTCTCCTGTCTTACCCGGCTTACTCGGCGGTTCAGCAGACCTCGCCCCTTCTAATAAAACCTACGTTAAATCCAGTGGCGACTTCCAAAAAGGAGCCTACGAAAATCGTAACTTCCGCTTTGGGGTGCGGGAACATGGTATGGGTGCCATTTGTAATGGTATTGCCCATCATAACTCCGGCATTATCCCTTATGGTGCAACCTTCCTGATCTTTACTGATTATATGCGCGGCGCGCTCCGTCTCTCAGCGCTTTCGCGGGCAGGGGTCATCTGGATCATGACCCATGATTCAATTGGTTTAGGAGAAGATGGTCCCACTCACCAACCCGTTGAACATATTGCCTCTTTACGAGCAATGCCGAATTTAGCCGTTTTCCGTCCCGCTGATGGCAATGAAACCTCGGCTGCTTACAAAGTAGCGGTTGAGCGCGCAGTGGGCAATCCTCATGCACCGACTTTACTGTCTCTTTCTCGGCAAAAGCTGCCTAACTTAGCGGGAAGTTCCATTGAGAAAGCAGCGAAGGGCGCTTATGTCCTTTCTGATAGCAACGGTACCCCAGAATTAATCCTGATTGGTACTGGTAGCGAAGTGGAACTCTGTGTGAATGCTGCCGAACAACTCCGTCAAGAGGGCAAAAATGTCCGTGTTGTTTCCATGCCGAGTTGGGAACTATTTGAGGAACAAGACCAAGGATATAAAGAGTCCGTCTTACCTCAAGTAGTGACGAAGCGAGTAGCGGTAGAAGCAGGAACGACCTTCGGTTGGTGCCAGTATGTTGGCGCACAAGGCGCGGTCATTGGTCTTGATCGCTTTGGCGTTTCCGCCCCTGGTCCGGTTGCGATGGAAAATCTTGGCTTTACCACAGCGAATGTGGTCGCAACAGCGAAGAAAGTTCTCGGTTAGTCGCAAGCCTAAAGAAAAAGTCACAGGTGTTATGACATCTGTGGCTTTTGTCCTTCGTCGATCTCAAATGAGTGAATTGTTACTACCAATTGATTAGAGTCTGGGAGTCGTGAGTAACCAATAACTAATGACCAATAACAAACCCTCCATGGAACTAACCTTAGGCTGGTTATATCCCACTTTAATGAGTACTTACGGCGATCGCGGCAATGTCATCTGCTTACAACAACGCAGTCAGTGGCGCGATTTGCAAGTTAACATCGTTCGTCTTGATTTAGATGCAACGGCTGATGCCTTCCAGGATATTGATTTATTTGTGGGGGGCGGCGCCCAAGATCGACAACAAGAAATTGTCATGCGAGATTTAAAGGGAGCCAAAGCCCAAATCTTGCGGAATAAAATCGAAGGCGGGACACCCGGCGTTTTTACCTGTGGTTCGCCGCAACTATTAGGACACTATTATGAACCGGCTTATGGGGAACGCATTGAAGGGTTAGGAATCTTCGACTTAGTGAGTAAACACCCAGGCAACAAAGCGGACCGTTGTATTGGCAATATTGTCTTTCGTTTAACGGCTTCTCCCCTGGCACAGATGGTACAAGCCCGTACCGGTGGACCGCCCATTGTCATTGGCTTTGAAAATCATGGCGGACGGACGTATTTGGGTAATGTGCAACCTTTGGGGCGGGTCATTGTTGGTAATGGGAATAATCAGGAAGATGGCTATGAAGGGGCATTTTATGGCAACGCGATCGCGACCTATGCTCATGGTCCCCTACTCCCCAAAAATCCCTTTCTTGCCGACTGGTTAATTGAAACGGCGCTGGAATTGAAATATCAAAAAACAATCCAACTCTCGCCTCTAGAAGATGAGTTAGCCCAAAAAGCACGTAAAGCAATGTTTAAACGCTTAGAAGTTGGGAATTTAGCTTGATTCAGCTTTCATGACTTGTAATTCTTCCAAACTGGGGTCACTACACCCAGTCATACTCACTTGAGAGCCGAGTTGCAGTACCTGCTTTAAATAAGCAAGGGCTTCTTCTGTAATTGTTTCTCCAGGCATTAAAACCGGTATCCCCGGTGGGTAAGGACAAACCAATTCTGCACTAATTTTGCCCACTGTTGCGGATAAGGGGAGGGTTTCCTTTTCGCCAAAAAAAGCGTGACGAGGCGAAAGACAAGGGGCAAGCGGGGGTAAAGATGATAGGTTCAGGTTGATTTCTTCTGCTGTTTTCTTCTCTCTGAAAGCTCTCAACCCTGCTAATAAAGCTACTATATCTGTTTCTGTGTTACCAAAGGTAACAACAAAGGTCAGGGTTTTTGCGGTAGGTAATTCTGCCGTTACCCCAAACTGATGATGTAAAATTTCATCGGCGGTAAAACCGGTTAAGCCTAAGCCGGAAACATCAATGGTCAGGCGAGTGGGGTCAATGTTCCTGCAACCGGGTTGAGGAGACTGAGGAGAAAACAACGCTAATTCTGGAATGCTTTGTATTCCTGCTTTTGCCCGTTGGGCTAAGGTCAACGCTTGTCCGAGTAAGGTTTCCCCTGCTGTTGCCACTTGGTGACGCGCGGCATCGAGGGATACCAAGAGGAGATGACTGGGACTGCTTGATTGTAAACATTGTAGCGCTGCGGTGAGAGCCGTTGCACTGACTCGTTTTCCCTTTAAATGAAGTAAAGACGCCTGGGTGAGGGCGCCTAGGGTTTTATGTAACGACTGGATGACCACATCAGCACCGAGGGTGAGAGGAGAGGCGGGAAACTGCGGATGAAACCCAAAATGAGCGCCGTGGGCAGCATCCACAATTAGCGGAAGCTGATGAGAATGAGCAATTTGACTCAGGGCTTGAATATCAGCGCACACTCCTTGATACGTCGGAGAGGTAATGAGAACGGCTTTTGCTTGGGGATATTGCGCGATCGTTTGTTCTAAAGCGTCTGGTGTAATGTTGTAAGGCAGATCAAATGTAGGATCATACACCGGGTGCATAAAAATCGGAATGGCACCTGAGAGAATTAATCCCGCGATCGCGCTTTGATGAACATTACGCGGTAATATAATTTGATCCCCATTACGACAGGTCGCTAAGATTGCCGCCATCACCCCAGCGGTTGACCCATTGGTTAAAAACCAAGTTTGATCCGCCCCAAATGCCCCTGCTGCTAAATCTTGCGCCGTTTTCATGACTCCCTCTGCCGGGAACAAATTACCAAATTCTGGTAATTCCGGTAAGTCATAACGAAAGACCGCCTCTCCCCATATATCTGATAACTGCGAAGCAATGCCTTTGCCTCGTTTATGCCCTGGAACATAAAATTCAGCATGAGGACGATTGCCACTTGCCTTTAGAACATCTAAAAGCGGAGTCTCACCTTGGGAGAAAGCATCAGCATCTGTCATTATTTCCCTGCTGCAAAAATAGAAGAATTTTGAGAAGCAAACATCAAATTTGCTAATTTATAAGCCAGCCTAGCCCCAACATTGGCATCCCATTCATCCTCAGGATCATTGAGATTAGGAGAAACTTCACATAAATCAAAACCGATAATTTGTTTCCCTGCTTGAACCAACATTTCTAGCAAATAAATCGCCTGATTAAAATCTAACCCGCCAGGCACCGGTGTTCCCGTATGAGGGCAAAATTGCGGGCTTAAACCATCCACATCAAAGCTAATATAAATCTTCTCAGGTAAACTAGTTATAATTTCTCGACATTGCTCGGCCCAAACATAACCGTGATAAGCTTTTTCTTTTAATTGCCAATCAGTAAACCATTGCACGCGCTGATCTGCTTTTGCTCTTTCTATTTCTCCTCGTGAAAAATCTCGAATTCCCACTTGAATTAAATGAGAAATTCCAGATAATTGGAGCACGTTATACATAATTGATGCATGAGAATAAGTAAATCCTTCGTAAGTATTTCTTAAATCAGCATGAGCATCAATTTGTAAAATTCCATAGCAACCATATTTTTCAGTTAATGCTTTTATAAAGCCTAAAGGAACACTATGATCACCGCCAATTAAACCAATTAATTTATTTTGCTTTAGCAAGGAACTCGTTTCTTCATAAACCCATTGATTTAAACGATCAGACGCGTGATTGACTTCTCTTAATTGCGCTTGGATTGCTTGATCTTGAAAATGACCTCCTGCTTCTTGATATTCAATCACCTGTTTAGCAACTGTTCGCGTTTGATCATTTTTTGCCAATAGTTCTGTATTGACTGGTCTTGTATAATGCCCAATTTTCCATGCTTCAGAAACATAAGAGTCAGTTGGTTCTAGTTGTATAGAAGCATCAATAATCGCTTGCGGTCCTCTTGCTGTTCCTTCGCTGTAAGAGGTTGTGACATCCCAAGGAACTGGATGAAAAATAATTTTTGCTTCCTCTGAAGAGTAAGGATAGCCTAAAAATTGACCGTTTGGCCGAGAAATATCATCGGGATCAATAAAATTTGTAGAGAACTTTTTCATAAAGAAAAAAGTTAGCGTATTTGGATTGAAAGAAATTGTAACGATCAGCCTAAAATGAAGATTTTAGTATGGGTTGTCCATTTTGATAAAAAGGACGGAGGGACTGTATAACTGCACCGACAACCTGGGTTAATCCTTGTTCCTCATTAAAATGTCGAGCGGTTGCATATAATCGGCTTTCTAGTTCAGTTAAACTCGGAAACATTTCTATGACTTGTTTCAGTAAACTATCGAGTTGATGGCTCATCATTAAAGACCAATCTTGTTCATTAAACTCGATTTTATAATAGAGCATCGAAAATAATAAAATCTTAATCCGAAGCGGAGTGGTATAGCGAGTGATTTCATAGCGGAGATCAAATAAACTGCAATAATTTTTTGTCTCTTCTGCAATTTGTTGTTCTGCTGTTGCTGGAGATTGATGAGAATTTGTGTTTACACTGGAGTTTATTGATTCTAAGGCTTGTGCTTGAGACGCTTGTTGATGCTCTTCTCGTAATTGTTGGGAGATTACTAAACTATTTGAATGATCCTCTTGTTGAATATTCGTATAACCCGTAGAAGCACCTGTTTGATCTGAGCCCTCTCCTCTAATTTCAGTAACTTTTGAAGAAAGCCCATCATCATGATCATTGTCTACTAAAGGTTTTGACGACTCATATAGCAATTTCACTTCATTAATAATTGCATTAGCAACAATTTGATATTTATCTTTCTTATTTAAAGTCTTAACCACATCATTGATACATTGACTAAACGCATCTAAACTCGTTTCTCTTTGACAAAGTTCTTGTATTAAAAACTTAGTCCGATATTGGGAAAGGATATGAGGACTATTTTCCCAACGGTGCATATAGGCGCAGAAGAGTAATTTTTTGATACGCGTAATTTCTGGATTTTTTTTCAAACTACGAACAATTTGATCAAGTGGAGATAGGATTGGTTTTTGGTTATTAGTAAGAGGGAGTGATCCAGTAGAAAAATTTTTGAAGTAAGGGGTTAAATCACGAATAACATCGACAACAGTTTGATAGCGATCGCGCGCATTCCATTTCACCATCCGGCTTAAAATGTTGGCGAACTCATCATCAACATTCACTAAATGCCGCCATAACAATTCTCCTGTTTTTGGATCGTCCTTGAGTCGTTTAGGCGCCATTCCGCTTAATCCTTGAATAACGATTTTTCCCAAGGCATAAATATCACTGTTATATGATGGTCTTCCTCCCTGCTGCTCAATTGGCATGTAAGCAGGAGTGCCAATGGCAACTGTAAATTCCGAATCTTCTTTTTCTTCATCATACAGGGTGGCAATTTTTTTCACTGAACCAAAATCAATCAGGACTAGTTTATGATCACTCTTACGCCGGATAATATTTTCTGGTTTGAGATCACGGTGAATCACTTTATTTTCATGAATAAAACGTAAAATCTCAAGGGTATCTTGAAGAAAAATAATTGCCTTTTCTTGGGTCCAAACGGGTCCTTCTTTCAGTTCTTTTGATAATAAGTCGCCCTCAATATACTCTTGGACTAAATAAAATTGTTCATTTTCTTCAAAATGAGCTTTCAGTTCGGGAATTTGCGGATGACTGCCAATACGAGCCAGAACCGCCGCCTCTAAGTTAAACAGACGCCTTGCTGTTTGTAACATCCAAGGTTCTTTGGCTTGAGGCTTGAGTTGTTTCACTACGCACCAAGGATGTCCTGGAAAGTCACAATCTTGAGCCAGAAAGGTTTGACCAAATCCCCCCACCCCCAATTCTTGAACAATATAATAGCGATTGCGTAGCTTGGTTCCCAACATAGCTTTTTTTTGTCTGTTTCCATCTCAACTATGGTCAATTAACCGCTCAGTTGCGTTTTTAGACTCTCTGACGATCTCAACTAATCTCATTACTGTGATGCGTGCAGAATGATTTTGAGTGGCACTAATCCTATGGTAGTTATTTCAATGATATCGATGACTAAATCTTAACATTTTGATGAACTTTAAAGCTGTTATTTAAATCACTTTAATCAATAAAATCATGTTGAAAGTTGTCTTATACGAACCTCAAATTCCCCCCAATACAGGAAATATCGCTCGCACCTGTGCTGCAACTCAGACGGAGCTTCATCTCGTTGGTCAATTAGGATTCGATATTAGCGATCGCGCTGTCAAACGAGCGGGGCTGGATTACTGGCCCTATGTCGATTTACACCAGCATCCCGACTGGCGGACTTTCATGGCGATCAAAAATCAACAAGGAGGTCGCTTGATTGCCTTTAGTGTCAAAGGACAATCGTCTCATCTGAGTTACACATTCCAACCCCAAGATTGGCTGTTGTTTGGCCAAGAGAATAAGGGATTACCTTCAGCAATTATGGCAAGTTGTGACCAAATTTTAAGGATTCCGATGTCTCATCCCAAGGTACGGAGTCTCAACTTATCGGTAAGTGTGGCGGTTGGTTTATATGAAGCGAAACGACAAATTGGTGATTTTACTTAAGTTAATTTTCTAGACTTTACTAGAATTTATTTGTGATTTATAGAAAATATAAAGATGCTTCAAATCATTTTTTTTGGAATTGAATAAATTAATTGAAAAAACTCGAAAACAGTTTATTATGGGCTTGTGCTTTTATAGAAACTGAGCAAAATAACTTATCTAGTCACAGAATCTACTGGAATCTAACTTCAGTAACTGCTGCGACTCCTGATTAACCTTACTCTCAAATCAAATCATCATCTAGCAGAAGCGATCAGAGATGCTGTTAATCAACCCACCGCCCATTCAACTACAGACAACTTTTATTCTCAATATTTAAGGCAGAGCAAAAGGAGGTTTTCTTGAAGTATTTACTGAATCGTATTCGTTGTTTATCCTTACCTTGGCTCGTCTCTCGTCCTCAGATGGCTTCCCTGACCCTTCCTATCCTAGCCATTTCTGCAGTCGCAGAACCAGTAGGAGCTTGGCAAAAAAAAGCTAGTGTGAGTCATCCGGACTCCCGAGTGAACGTCGGGAGCTTGCGGATGAGCGTTGGTCAACCAGGCGAATTCGAAGCGATTTCCCCACAGTTGACAATTCAGCCGATTACTTATCACCAAATCCAACCGGGAGATACCCTGTGGGAATTGGCTCAAAAGTATGATATTTCTACTCGTGAGCTAGCAGAATATAATGCAATCACAACCCAAGACTTGCTCCAAATTGGCGAGACTTTAGAAATTCCCTTACCTCAGAATCTAGCTCAACAAGAGCCTCAATTGCTCAATTTTCGCTCAGGAGCCATTGGAGGAGCTATTTCCTCGGATCATTCAGAAAATATTGTCTTAGAATCTTTTGTTGAGGAAACATCAATTTCTCCTGTGCCTCGTGTGATTAATCAGGACACACTTGCGCCAAGAGAGGAAAGTGAAAATTCATTATCACAAGTCCCGATTCAACAATTTCTAGCTGATGTTCAAAAATTACAGGCTAACTATGAAAAAGAGCCTGTGGAACCATTAGAGGGAAGCGATTTAGAGTGGAGTAGTCATTCAGAAGGCGATCATCAAGGCAAAGTTTTCTCTCCAGTCGAATCATCTGAATCATCTCCTAGCTCCTATCCCAATTCACTTGCCACCGCTCCAATTAAGGTTGAGTTTTATAATCCCTCATTGTCTGCACCCATTGGCGAAATGGTAAGCCCAGAATTGCCTCCTCTCTCTTCTCCCGAACAATATCTTCCGAGTCACCCTCAAAAATTTGATGGCTATATTTGGCCAGCAGAAGGGGTTTTCACTTCTGGATATGGGATGCGATGGGGCAGAATGCACCGGGGCATTGATATTGCTGCTCCCATTGGGACTCCAATTTTGGCGGCTGCTCCGGGAGAAGTGGTGGTTGCCGGTTGGCATAATGGTGGCTATGGTAATCTTGTCAAACTAAAGCATCCTGACGGCAGTTTGACTCTCTATGCCCACAATAATAAAGTTTTGGTGCAGAAAGGGCAGGAAGTCGATCAGGGACAACAAATTGCTGAAATGGGCAGTACCGGACGCAGTACGGGTCCCCATTTACATTTTGAAATTCATCCTGCTGGAACAGGTGCAAAAAATCCGTTAGCTTATTTGCCAAAACGTTGATTGTCTCGAAGAGATTACTTTCAATAAAGTAGAGGTATTCATCAGTGTGAATGTCTCTACTTTTGTTTTATGGGGCTTAAAGAAAACCGCTCAATTTAAAGTTTTAATCTGATCTGTATGTCTAAATTACCGCAAATCGATTGTATTTATACCGATGGTGCTTGCACTGGAAATCCTGGACCTGGCGGTTGGGGAGCTGTCTTTTATTTTGAAGATGGTTCAGTTTATGAAATAGGAGGGGCTGAGCAGGAAACGACAAATAATCGGATGGAAATGCAAGCCGCGATCGCGTCATTAGAATTATGGCAAGCCAGTGAACAACGTCAGCCGGTGACCCTCTACAGTGACAGTCAATATCTGATTAAAGGGTTGACCCAATGGATCAAAGGATGGAAAAAAAAGGGCTGGAAAACAGCAACCGGGAAAGCGGTACTCAACCGAGACCTCTGGACCACTCTCGACGCACTCAATGACCCTCTGATCCGTTGGGAACACGTGCGCGGTCATGAAGGAATCGCCGGCAATGAACGATGTGACGCGATCGCGCGCGCTTTTGCCGCTGGACAACACCCCCCTTTAAAGAAAAATTTAGAATTTCCCGTTCTGGCTAACTCCGATACCGTAATTAGTGTTAACAAAACGATACAATCAGAAGCGCCTGCCAGAATACCAACTTCGGATGAAATCGATATGCAAGAACTAGAGGAACGCACACTAGAAGATTCTCGCCTTGTGCAAGGGGATCGCATGGAAGGACTCACTCATTTGATCGAATCCCTGAGAATTGCCGATGAAATTGCCGAAAAAGGCTACCTCATCAGTAGTTCGGAACTCGCTGATTTAATGAATGTCAATGCAAGCGCCGTTACCAGTAGAGGGAATCACTGGTCTTGGCGTAATTGGGTGGTTTCCCGAGTGCGACGGGAAGGAAACCAAATCCTGTGGCAATTAGAGCGAGCAGAGGGTTAATATAATCGTCCTCGCCATTGTTTCGGACGTTGACTGGCTGATAGGAAAATCCGTAACACCGCCCCCAGATCAGCCAAAGGGGATAGCCAAAATACCCAAGAAGCAGAGGTGGCAGTGCGATCATAAGACGGGGAGACCGCAAATAATAAGCCGATGCGCACGCATAACAATCCCCCATTCAGTCCCCCCATGAGGAGAAACATCAAGTTCGTTTCTCCCTTCAATAATCCGACAAGAAAACCCAGGAATAAGGGTAAGGGTAGTGCTTGCAGCACCAACAATAACCACAGCTCAAGCAACAAGAGGCTTGGTGTCGAAGCATCTTTGAGATCAAGAGAACGCCCCCACTCTTGCCAGGTTTCTTTCATCCCTTCATACATTCTGACTTTGATGACATTTGCCCCATCTAAAAAGCCAACTCGATAGCCTTGACACGCTGCATACCGCGCGAGGGTTACATCATCGCAAAATGATGCTTTCGCTGCACTATAACCGCCTAGCGCCGAAAGCACTTCCCGCCGAGCCAAAAAACACTGTCCATTCGCCATGACCCGGTCTGGGGGATGAGGACGTACACCAGCCACATCAAAGCGATAGAGTAACGTCATAAGTAACGCCGGTTGTAGCCACCATTCTCCTGGTGATTTCAGCTTAAATTGAGGCGATAAAGATAAGACATCGTATCCTTGCGCATTGGCAGTGGCAATGAGGGCAGCCACAAGACCAGATTGCGGCTGGGTATCGGCATCGATGCCTAAAATCCAGTCACTTTTTTCAGAACTCGCTAAAAAACCATTATGGAGCGCCCAAGGACGACCCACCCAGTCTGCAGGTAAGGGATCATCTCTGAGTAAACGAAATCGCGGATCATGCTGTTGCGCTTGCTTCACTAACTCAGGGGTCCCATCCGTGGAATGGCTATCCACCACTAAAATTTCCCGTACTTCATAGCCTTGCTGGCTTAATCCTTTTAAGCAGGGAGAAATGCGAGAGGCTTCATTTAAGGTCGGGACGACAATGCTCACTGTTCCCAACTGTTCGGGAGTCGTCGGTCTTGGTGCAAGCGGAGGCAGCCGTTTTGCCCCTTTGAGTAAACGAGAGAGAAAAATCAATGTTGCCGGGACTTGGAGGAGAATCAGTAAAAAAATTCCCGCCAGCCCAGCTGTTTCTAAATTAACTGTCATTAACTACATTATTGAACAAATTTGAACATTACTTGGCGAGTGCCAAATAACGCAATCATACCGCGCTGTTGGGGGTGACAAGGAGGCATTTTAATTGTTAAGTGCTCATTGCTAACTGACACCTTGCCACCTTCTGTTCTCAATTACCGCTGCCAAGCCCTATAACTGAGCAACAGACACAGCATTTTGTTCATGTTCTTCAGTGGAAACCATTGTGGATTGAGTGACACTCGGTGTAATCCAGTACAGTAATGAACAGGGAATAACCGCAAATACTAAGCCGATAACAACCGGGATCCAAATTCCGCCAGCGAGACTGAGAACTGCGCCAAACAAAATATTAAAGAAATAAATTGCAAAGGGAAGTGCTAGATGACGACGCACTAAAGCTAAGGGTTGATTTCCCCAAAAGAGATGAGCGGTCGTCATGAAAATCACGCCCGTGATAAACCAACCGGCAAAGTTTTGATAGGGCATCCCAAAGAAGGCACCCGGTTGTTCCCATACCCAAAACGGAACATCGGTTTGACTCATTGCAGGATCAAGGACAAAATCCCAGAAGGTGAGGAGTAACGAACCGATCGCGATCGCGCCAACGCTGCGCACCCAACTTGGTAAAGGACGACTTTCTAAACCAACACGAGCAATCAAATAAGTACAAAATCCTACATAAAACCAAGATAAAGGAATTGTAAACGGAACTAAATCCGCAATTTTATAGCCTAATCCACTTAAATAACGATATTCACCGAAAGGAAAGCCAGTGCTGGTTCCGAGCAGTTCACTCGCTAAAGAAAGACTGATCGCTGGCACCATAAAGGTGAGCAAGCGTCTGGCACCCAAAATTTGATAGCCATAAAAGGCGACAGCACCTGCACCCAGTAACATATAAACCACGCCACCGCCAGCCATCGAGTAGCGAAAAGCCACTTGTCCAATGGGTGGCAGACTGGCAATGAATTCCCCATTGGGCAAGACCAAAACTAAACCGGCAAGGCCAAAAAGCATGGCCAAGATATGACCAATCAGCATTCCTGTTGCCGGGGAGAACCCGCTGCCATATTGTTGTAATTTCATTAAAGTTTCTTCCTTGTATTGATACAACTGGTTAAATGATAAAAAGGTTTGGTTGAGAGAATAGCACTCAAGTTAAACTGAGGCTGATCGACAAATATTAATTAATAGTTTACAAAAATTTACAAAAAATGTTGCAAGTTTAGCGAAAATCTTTTATTTACTCCCGGTTAATCCCAAGGCTTTTGTGAATGAAGGCAAAAGACCGGAGCCCTTCCTTTCTGATTGGCAGTGGGGGCCCATCGGGAAAATCGTTAAAATCAAAGCAACTGTGCGGAATCAGATCGCCGCAACTCCTGAACAGTTACTGGTTCTTGGTGAGTGGTTGTAGTCGATTGAGTCATCTCTAATGCAAAACCTATTAAATAATAGATCAAAATGAATTTTATTCTTCCTGAAGAAAACAACTTAACCATTCGCTCGGTCCAATATCGAGACTTAGCAGCGATTGAATCTCTAGTCAGCAAATCTCAAGAACTCCATCATAGTGGTTCAGCGTTTGCCTTAAGCCAAGACTTGGGCAACCTTCGCCAATGGTATAGCCCCTTAAAACTCTTAAGTCTCTTTCCTAACCCTGCCCAACATCAGTTTTGTCTTTATGTTGCTGAACAAGAGGAACAAGTCGTAGGAGCAATTAAAGTTTCTCCGGCCAATAGTACCCGCAGTACCTGGCAAGTGGAACATATTTTAGTTGACCCCGACTATCCGGTGGCGGGAAAGCGGATTGGGTCGCAACTGCTTCGGTATTGCTTTGAAAGCATTTGGGAAGCGAGGACTTGGATTTTGGAAGTGAATATTCACCAAAAAAGTATTTTGGCGTTATATCGTAGTAATGGCTTTCAACCGTTGGCTCAATTTACCTATTGGTCGATCGCGCCGGAGAAACTTCAGGCTTTAGCCCAACATGAACCGAAACTGCCGAATTTACTACCGGTGAATAATGCCGATGCACAATTGTTGTATCAGCTAGATACGGTTTCTATGCCCCCCTTACTGCGGCAAGTATTTGATCGTCATATCAATGACTTTAAGCGGAGTTTGCTGGAGATTACTGTTGACCGTTGCCAACAGTGGCTCGGTCAAAAACACACGCGACAAGGATATGTTTTTGAGCCCCAAAGAAAAGCCGCGATCGCGCACTTTCAATTGAACCAAACCCAAAACAATCAGCCGAATCAGTGTCAATTAACCGTTCATCCTGCCTATACTTGGCTCTATCCCGAATTATTGGCGAAAATTGCTCAATTTTTCTCCGAAACCGACAATCCGCAACTCCTCCTGGCATCGGCTGACTATCAACCCGAACGCGAGGAATATCTCGAAGAAATTGGCGCCGAACGGGTGGAACATACCCTCCTCTTATCTCGGTCGGTCTGGCATAAATTAAGAGAAGCCCCTTCTTCCCTGGAAAGATTGCAATTATCCGGTGTATTACAAGGTTTACGACCCGGTCGCGCTCCCATTCCTAGCCGTTTGCCCTGGCTCAATTCATTTTCTTACGACTCCCCTGAGGAACAACGAGAACAACCAGAAACTAATTCTGAAGCGGAAGAGGTGGAAGACAATTGAAAGCAAAACTCTCAGTTTTAGGGCTCGATATTGGTAAAAAACGGATTGGAATTGCCGGTTGCGATGGCACCGGATTGATTGCCACACCGATTATGACCCTGGAACGTACCGGGTTTACCGATGATGTGGAACAATTTAAGTACCTAATTACGGAACGTCAAGTGACCCGCTTAGTCATCGGCTTACCCTACGCGATGAATGGTGATCTAGGTCAGCAAGGACAACGCATTGCAAAATATGCACGACGACTGGAACAAGTTTTAAATCTGCCGATTGAATATGTGGATGAACGTTTAACGTCTATTGAAGCGGAAGCACGACTCAAAACAAAGCGGGGCTTTTCTCCCCGCCGAGATAAAGCACAAATTGATGCTCATGCCGCTGCTATTATCCTGCAACAGTGGTTAAATCAGCGTCGGACACAGCAAGAAAACACTGTCAACTCCCAATAACAAATGATGGCCAGGATTCGTTCCGAAAGTGCTATCATGGAAAGTCGCATGACCAGATATTGGTAGGATACTGAAGAACAAAAAACTATGAGTCTGACCCAAGAAAAAAAGCAGGAAATCATTAACGATTATCAAGTTCATGAAACGGACACGGGCTCTGCTGAAGTCCAAATTGCTATCTTAACGAAGCGGATTACTCGTTTAACTGAACATCTTAAATTTAACGATAAGGATCACTCCTCACGCCGGGGACTATTGAAGTTAATTGGTCATCGTCGCAGTTTGTTATCCTATCTACAGAAAGAAAATCAACAACGCTATCAAGACTTAATCCAACGACTTGGTATTCGTGGCTAACTCCTTTTTGTTATAGTTATGGCTTCTCAACCAGAAGAACAACGCACTAACTTACCCTTTGAACCCAATCGAAAGCGTAAGAAGAAACCCAAAACCGCACCGGCAACTGCTGAGTCCACATCTGAGCCTCAGCCCTCAACACAAGCTCAACGCAAAGCGCAAGCTTCTCTCTCTGCCATTCCTGAAGGCGTGAGCCAACGCATGGTGCGCCGGATGGCTTTCTTTTCAGGAATTCCCACTAGTTTAGGGATTTTGAGCTTTTTTATTTTTTACTGGATTGTTACCCAGGAATTACTAGACCTGCCTCCCTACACCGTTGTTTTGGTCAGTATGGGGCTGTTTGGGCTTGGTGTTTTAGGTCTTAGCTATGGTCTAATTTCTGCTTCTTGGGATGAACAGCGAATTGGCACCTGGTTGGGTTGGGAAGAATTTACCACGAATCTTAAACGAATTTTTGCCGCTTGGCGGAGTGCAAGGCAAGAACGCCGTCAAGAATAATTAATTAAAAGATGTGATTAATTGAAAATTGTCTTGAAATTAGAAAAGATAGATCATAAAAGAAGAGAACAATTCTGAGGAATTTCTCTTATTAAATCAAACTGAAAACACAACTTTAGCAAAACTGTAACGAACTATGATCATTGTGATGAAAGTCGGCTCACCCGAAGCCGAAATTAGCCGTCTCTGCGAAGATTGTTCTGCCAAGGGTCTAACGCCAGAAAAAATTGTGGGTAAGCATAAAGTCGTTATTGGCTTAGTCGGGGATACGGCTTCGATGGATCCCTTACAAATCCAAGAAATGAGCCCTTGGATTGAAGAAGTCCTTCGCGTCGAACAGCCCTTTAAACGCGCGAGTCGGGAATTTCGTCATGGTGAACCCAGTGAAGTTTGGGTTGATACCCCGAATGGGGCAGTTCCCTTTGGTGAAAATCATCCGGTAGTACTCGTTGCCGGTCCTTGTTCTGTCGAGAATGAGGAAATGATTGTCGAAACGGCAAAAGCAGTGAAGGCATCAGGAGCGAAGTTTTTACGCGGCGGTGCTTATAAGCCTCGTACCTCGCCTTATGCCTTCCAAGGTCATGGTGAAAGTGCATTAGGATTACTGGCAGCCGCTAGAGAAGCCAGCGGTTTGGGCATCATTACAGAAGTGATGGACACTGCTGATGTGGAAAAAATCGCGGAAGTGGCGGATGTCTTACAGGTGGGGGCGCGCAATATGCAAAACTTCGCGCTGTTGAAAAAAGTCGGTGCTCAGGATAAGCCGGTATTACTGAAGCGCGGGATGTCGGCAACGATTGAAGAGTGGATTATGGCCGCAGAATATATTTTAGCGGCAGGGAATCCGAATGTGATTTTATGTGAGCGCGGCATTCGCACCTTTGATCGTCGTTATACGCGCAATACCTTGGACTTGTCGGTCATTCCGGTGTTGCGGACCTTAACCCACTTGCCCATTATGATTGACCCGAGTCATGGCACGGGCAAGTCGGAATATGTCCCAGCTATGGCAATGGGCGCGATCGCGACGGGAACCGATTCTTTGATGATTGAAGTCCACCCCAATCCCTCGAAAGCCTGGTCCGATGGCGCACAGTCGCTTACGCCTGCCCGTTTTGATGAACTTGTACAAGAATTAAGTGTCATTGCGAAACCTTTAGGCCGTTGGGCAAGTTCTCCAGTTACTGTGGCTTAGGGCTTCAGCAATTGCCTAGACAATTAATCGTGTTCCCATAGCACAATAAAAGTGGGGCAGTTCTCCTGTCCCACTTTTAGCATTCACGGTTTGTGCTACTAGTTGTTTTCGTTCAGTGCTGGATTGGGTTGGCTACCGAGATTAATTTTTACCGGGCGATTCACCTCATCTTCAACTTTGGGCAGGGTTAAGGTAACAATCCCATCTTTGTAGGTGGCTGTCACTTTGTCTTGTTGGATTTCAACCGGTAAATTAATCGTGCGGCTGAACTTACCATAGCGGAATTCAGAGTGATAGGTGTTTTCCCCTTCACTTTCTTCTTCGCTGCGATATTCGCCGCTAATGGTTATGGAATCGCGACTGGCACTAATATCTAAGTCATCCGCTTTCAAACCTGGCACTTGAACTTTCAGCACTAAGTTTTCACCATTTTCATCCAGTTCAATCGCGGGTTGCCAAGCATGTTCGCCCGCAGTCGCTTGATTTGCCATTTCATCGAACAGACGATCCAGTTGACGACGGAAGGCACTCATTTCTGCATAAGGATTCCAGCGTACTAAAGCCATACAGGATTCACCTCCTTGAAACAGTAAAGTTATAAACGGTTTGCATCTGATGACTTTGACCTTTCACTTTCTATCATGACCGATCAATGAAGAATTGAGGGTGAGGTTTACCACAAAAAAAGTAGTCCGTATTACCGTATCACCCCCTTTTTTTGCCACAATAGGGGAGGCATATCTAGGAGAAAGTGGTTTTGACGGACTCGGTAATTATTTCCCCTCATGGGGGCGATGTTCAGTTATCGCAGCCCCTTGCCTTGGGGGTAATGGCTTCGGGAAAAGGAAGTAATTTTGTTGCTCTTGCCAACGCGATCGCGCAAGGACAACTCAATGCAGAGATTAAGGTTGTCATTTACAATAAACCCCAGGCTCAGGTGAGGGAAAAAGCGGAACACTTTGGCATTCCGGCAATTCTCTGTAATCATCGGGACTATCCGAACCGAGAAGCGTTTGATCAAGTGTTAGTGGAAACGTTAAAGGCACAAGCTGTGGATTGGGTGGTGATGGCGGGTTGGATGCGAGTGGTAACGCCCGTATTAATTAATGCCTTTCCGGATCGGCTGATCAATATTCATCCCAGCTTGCTACCGAGTTTTAAAGGGATTAATGGGGTAGAACAAGCCTTAGCGGCTGGGGTTAAAATTGCTGGCTGTACGGTGCATTTAGTGCGCCCAGAAGTGGATAGCGGTCCCATTTTAATGCAAGCTGCTGTCCCCGTTTTAGACAACGATACTGCCGAAACCTTGCACCAACGGATTCAAGTGCAAGAACACAACATCTTACCTCGCGCGATCGCGATCGCGGCTCAAAACGAGCAAAAACGCAAATCATAGAAAAAATCAATCTATTTTTTAGCTGTCTACGATTAATCATTTATTGTTCAAATGCCCTTATTCGTAAAAATTGAAAAAGGAATTGTCGAAAAAACTGTTTTTGACCAGTATGTTCCCGCCCATATTGACTATGTTAAAAAGCTAGTCGCGGAAGGACATAAAGCCCGCAGCGGTTACTGGGGCGATTTTGGCGGCGGTATGCTGTTATTTGAAGCCGATAGTTTAGAAGAGGCGCAAAGGATTGTGGAAAATGACCCGCTCATTAAAAATGATTGTGTCACTTACGAACTTCATCAATGGTGTATTGTTGTGGAGTAGTCGCCGTTCCAGAAGATTTTATGTTATTGTGTAATTGATCCGGACTAGCGCGATTGTGACGCCCGAACCTTGTCAGAACCGGAAGGTAGCAGCAATAAGGGATGCTTGCAATAGGCGCTAGATGCCGGGTCTTTTCTAGTTAGTCATTAGTCATTGGTCATTAGTCCTTAGGGAGTAGGGAATTAAAAAATTACCCTTCTTCTCTTTTTTGCTGGAACCAAGCTTGTAACTGCTGGCGACAAGCACGTCCTAGAATACCGCCAATGACTGTTAAACGATGATTAGAAGCAGCGCTATCGGGCAGGTTGAGAACGCTTCGCACAGCCCCTGTCTTGGGGTCATCCGCCCCATAAACCAGAGTTCCAACGCGCCCTTGAATAATTGCCCCGCTACACATCGGACAGGGTTCTAGGGTGACATAAAGTGTTAAGTTATTGAGATGCCAATTAGAGATTTTTTGAGCAGCAGCCCGAATCGCAATGATTTCCGCATGGGCAGTCGGATCGCGATCGCGCTCTTTGCGATTATTCCCTTCTCCCAAAATGTTACCTTCTGCATCAACTAACACTGCGCCAACTGGAATTTCTCCTGCCTTTCCTGCTTCTGCTGCTAGTTCCAGCGCATACTGCATCCAGCGACAGTGTTGTTGATAACTTTCTTTATCCAGCCGCATTAGCTGGCTGCATTAATCGTTTATCAAGTTCTCCACTTTTATCGAGGGCATAGAGTTCATCGCACCCTCCAATATGTTCATTATTAATAAAAATTTCAGGGACACTCCGGCGACCATTGGCACGTTGCGCCATTTCATTTCTTGCCGCTTCGTCACCGTCGATTTTATATTCAGTAAACTTGACGCCTTTCCAACCCAGCAGCATTTTTGCCCGAATGCAAAACGGGCAAGTTTGCCAAGTATAGATTTCGACATCTGCTGCATAATTTCCCGGTTGTCTGCCCAGTAAAGCCAGGAGAGATTTAAGCATGGCTGTTGTTCCTCATTGTCAATTGCCTTACTTCCTATTTTATTCCCAAGCTCCCCTCCGCCCCAAGCAATGGGGAGAGGGACTTCGGATTAAACTTTTCGGGAGTAGTACTCAACCACGAGGAGTTCATTAACTTGTAGCGCCACCCATTCCCGTTCAATGATGCCATTGACTTTACCGGTATAGGTGTTTTTGTCAAATTCTAGATGACTGGGAAGGTTGGCTAACCCAGGATATTCCATATTTCGTTCGACTAGCTGTCGTGAGCGATCGCGATCTCTAACAGCAATCACGTCACCGGCACGACATTGATAACTTGCAATATCCATCACCCGTCCATTCACTAAAATATGACCATGATTCACTAGCTGACGGGCAGCGGGGATGGTTCCTGCCATACCCATGCGGAAAACCGTATTATCCAAACGCATTTCCAGCATTTCTAGGAGGGCAGTTCCCGTAGAACCTGTTGCCCGACGGGCTTTTTTCATATAGCCCATCAACTGCTTCTCTGTAACACCATAGTTGTAGCGAAGTTTTTGTTTTTCTTCGAGACGAATTGCATATTCCGAGCGTTTGCGTCGGGCTTGACCATGTTGACCTGGGGGATAGGCTTTGCGAGGACTTTTACGCGTGAGACCCGGCAAATCCCCTAAACGTCGCGTAATCCGCAGACGAGGACCTCGATATCTAGACATATAGCTTTCACTTAATTGATCAATTTTCAAAAAATCCACAGACCTTTTATTATAACAAGAGTCAGTCACTCGTTACCAGCCTTTAGCATTAAGAAACCTGCTCAGACCTCACCAATTCGACAAAAAAATAGTGTATCTCTCCGCGTCCTGAGACAAATTAAGCAACGAATAAATGATTTCTCCTGATTTTACCCCAAATTCACATTCCCACTGACAGCGCGATCCTTTTCCCTACTGCACCCCAACTAACCCTCTAAGGATTCTCTCAATTCTCCGAGCCAACTAATTAAGTGATCTAATCTGTTGTTGGGTTTTCAAAATACCCAATCCGCGCACCGTTACTTTTCCTTTGCTGTAAAAAAACGCGAAGCAATCTGTTTGGGAAGATGTTCTTGTAGGCGTTTCCAAGCGGGTTCTTCCATGGGCGTTTCTAAGGCAACGTGCTGTTTTCCTTCCGGTTTGATGCGAGAAAATACCGAGAGATTTGGTGATTTGTTTGAGTTCCATTACCTGTAATAATTGTTGAATGGGTGCAGGTAATTCGCCAAGCGCGATCGCGCTTCTTGCTTCCTAATCTTTAACTAAAATAGAGAGAACTATTCTTGTTCTAGTTTGGCTTTATTATTCAGCACTTGTCAGTTTTAATAAGTTGACATACTGCTTTTTCAATTATCTAAGTATTCTTTATTGTCTAGATAAATTTCAATATTACTTAAAATACTGCTTAAATATTTTACAATTTTCTTTTCTATTTGTAGTAATTCTTCTACACTTACATCTTTTCCAACTTGATTAAATGAAGAAAATCCATGGGCTAAATTGTTTCTATGAGATTTAATAGTTAGTAAGTCTGCACCATTATTAGTTTTTCTAGCATCAGTATTTACTGAAAATCCGTAAATATTAGCTATTTCTTTAACTTCTCTAGCATCAATATTTCCAGAAAATAAATTATTTTCATCAAATGTTGCAGAAATTATATCAATAGAAATTGAGCTTATTTTATCTAAAAGTGTTTGTGGATTATGATTTTTAATGCTTTTGATTATAGTTTTCTTGATTTCTGGTTTGATCTGATCGAAAGAAATTTTCTGATTTTTTATTTCATCAAAAATTGCTTGCATTGCATTTCTCATCGTGGCTTCTACTAAATTATAAAGTAATAAAAAAGCAGAAGCCTTTAAAGTTTTTATTAGATCCTCATCTACTTTTTTAGTTTTTTCTTTTGGAGAAATTCCTAGTTTTATATTAATACTTTCACTTTCTAAGCCTTTTAAAAAGATTAAATATTTCCTAACTTCTTTAGCTCTTTCTTTAAAATCAGAAAATAGAAAATCAGTCATTATGAAGTACCTAATATTTGATTCTTTACATACTCAATACGTTTTCTAACTTTATTATTAGAACTACTCGCATCACCTTTAGTATATTCCTTAAATTCTTGCGACTCTATAAAATGCACTGAAGCAGGTATAAGATGATCTCTTTCCTTTAACGCTATTGCAATTCCTACAGATATAGATTCAAATTTAATACGAGTTATTGGTCTTTTAATTTTCTTTCCTGTCCGAAGACTTTCAGGAAAATATTGCTCTATAAAACTTAGAGTTAATTTAAACTCATCTCTCATTTTCTGAATTTCGTTATTTCTTTCACTCTCGGGCTGATTACGAAGATATTCATTACACTCCTCTAAGTAATTATTAAGAAAATCATGAACTTTACCTTTACCAGGAAATTTTTCATAATTATGTAAAAAAGCAAAGAAGCGTAAAATAAATTCATTTGGATCTTTTCTCTTAGTATTAGCTTCTGAAAAAGAACATAAATCCAAAAAAGTCTTATCTTCTGATAACTCTTCTATGAGATCTAATAAAGGACCTTGCTTAATCCCTCTACGTTTTTCCATCTCATTAAGTTCAACGCTACCTGTATTAATTCTCTCAAATAAATCTCTACGAACTTCTTCATCAGCTTTTTCTGTTAATTGAATCATACGGATAGTTGCTCTTTTAAAGCGCCTCTGACGAGATGGCAGGAAGTCTTTAAAGTAAAAATTATTTAGACTTTTAAGTTTTTCAAGATTTACTAATTTTAATTGGTTATTAATAAATTTTGATAAAGTACGAATACGTTGCGTACCATCTATAATTTCCAAGCGTCCATCATAGTTATCATCTTCGCTTTTTATATCTGCAACATAAATATAGGGAAGAGGTAAACCTAAAAATATGGATTCGATAAATTTAGATTGATGTTTTTCATCCCAGGCTTCCTCTCGCTGATAATCTGGAATAAAAATCTCATTAGTATCTTCATCTTCCCCGTCGAGAAATTTTTGAACCAATATTTCGATAGGATATTCTACGGTAGAATAATCTACAGGTTTTCTTCTTTCACGAATTTCTTCTTCCGCAATTTCTTGTTTTGTTACTTTTGTTTGGTTTGACATAATTTTTGCAATATTTATATCTTATTGAAGGTAATATAAAATGGATAATTGAAAAGGAAATTTGGTTGTTATATGAATAAAATATAATAACCACTTTCTATGATTTAATAATCGCGCTGTCTTGATCTAAAGATGCTCTCAATTCTCCTAACCAGCTAATTAAGTTATCTAACTGTTGTTGGGTTTTCAAAACACCCAATCCGCGCACCGTGACTTTCCCTTGGCTGTAAACAAAACGCGACGCAATCTGTTTGGGAAGATGTTCTTGTAAGCGTTTCCAAGCGGGTTCTTCCATCGGAGTTTCTAGAGTAACGTGCTGTTTTCCTTCCGGTTTAATGCGAGAAAAGCCAAGGGATTTGGTGATTTGTTTTAATTCCATGACCTGTAATAATTGTTGAACCGGAGAAGGTAATTCGCCATACCGATCGCGCCAATCTTGTCTGATTTGATCGAGTTCTTTCTTGCTACTTGCCATCGTTACTGTGCGATACGCATCCATTTTTTGATCCATATCGGTGATGTAATTATTCGGAACAAATGCCGTTAATTTCAGATCAATTTGCGTATCTTCCACTTGCGGAATATCTTGTCCTTGGACTTCCTGAATTGCTTCTTGTAGCATACTCATATACAAATCGAAGCCCACTGCATTCATTTGTCCCGACTGTTTCGCACCGAGTAACTCGCCAACGCCCCGAATCTCTAAATCACGCATGGCTAGTTGATATCCCGAACCGAGTTGGGTAAACTCTTGCAACGCCCGCAGTCGTTTTTTTGCGGTATCGCTGAGACTACTTTGCTTGGGATAGAGTAACCAGGCATGGGCTTGAATCCCCGACCGTCCAACACGCCCTCGCAGTTGATACAGTTGGGATAAGCCGAATTTTTGCGAATCTTCCACAACAATGGTATTCACGCGGGGAATATCTAACCCAGACTCAATAATGGTCGTACAAACGAGAATATCCGCATCCCCATTGTTGAACGTTAGCATGGTGGATTCTAATTCCCCTTCGTCCATTTGTCCGTGCGCGATCGCGATCCGTGCGCCAGGAACCATTTCTCGCAGTTTTCCGGCTGTTTCTTCAATCCCTTCTACTCGCGGAACCACATAAAAGACTTGTCCACCGCGATCTAATTCATTGCGAATTGCCGTGCGAATCGCTTCTCCATCGTAAGGGGATAAATGGGTTTTAATCGGACGACGGGAGGGCGGTGGCGTAGTAATCAGACTCATTTCCCGAATCCCAGAAAGAGACATATATAAAGTTCGCGGAATCGGGGTTGCAGTTAAGGTGAGAACATCCACCTCGGTTTTCATGGATTTGATTTTCTCTTTTTGGTTCACCCCAAACCGTTGTTCTTCATCCACCACCAACATTCCCAAGTCTTTATATTTCACACTCTTATTGAGAAGTTGGTGCGTTCCGACCACGACATCTAATTCACCAGTAGAGAGACGCTTCAAAATATCTTTCCGTTCGTTAGCGGTACGGAAACGATTGAGTAACCCAATATTGATCGGATAAGGGGCAAACCGTTCTTTGAGGGTGTGATAATGCTGTTGGGTGAGAATCGTGGTGGGTGCGAGAAACGCCACTTGTTTCCCTGACATGAGAATTTTAAAGATCGCCCGAATCGCCACTTCTGTTTTCCCAAAACCCACATCCCCACACACCAAGCGATCCATTGGCAACTCACTTTCTAAATCGCGTTTTACATCCTGAACCGCTTTTAACTGGTCGGGGGTGGCTTGATACGGGAAGGAATCTTCTAATTCTTGTTGCCAAGGCGTATCCTCAGGATAGGAATAACCGGAAAGCTGCGATCGCTTTGCGTATAAATCGAGTAAGTCAATGGCAACTTTTTTAACCGCTTTCTCGACCTTATTTTTCGTATTTTGCCAGGCTTTTCCTGACATTTTATTTAGTTGCGGTTTTCCTTCTCCCAAATGGCGGTAACGAGAGAGGGATTCTAAACTATCGGCGGGAACTCTTAACAAGCCATCCGCATACTCAACCACCAAATATTCTCGGGTTTCCCAACTTTCTAGTTTTAAAAACTTGCCAACGCCATGCTGACGATGAACCACATAATCTCCCGGACGCAGCTTGTTGAGATCAACTTGCTTCGATGCAGCCCGTCGGCGTTTGCGAATATAACTGGGTGTGGTTAAAACGTGCTGTCCGAAAAATTCCCGGTCAGTAACAACTGCAATACGAAACGTGGGGAGGATAAAGCCTTCCACTTCCCCTAACCCCGAATATTTCACCGCAACGGCTGTTTTTTCGCGCTGTAACTTTTCAATCGCAGGATAATCGCGGGGGTTGGGAACAAATTGCGCCGGACAATCGTGTTCTTGGAGTAAGGAAACCGATCGCGAGGGTTGGGCGGAAATAATCCAAGTGTCATAATTTTCTAGGGTCATCCCACTGTAAATTTCTCGTTTTCCTCTGATGATTTCCGCTAGCTTGGCAAATTGGTGTGGAGTAACGGGAAGGGGACGACTGGCGAGATTGACTCCTGAGTCATTTTCTTCGGTAATTTCAGACAAATGAAGCTGATAGAACAGTTCTGCATCTTCTAAACAGGTTGGCAAGTCCGCATGAAGGCGAGGAAGGTCAGGATTACTTTCTTGATATTGGTCTTCGGTATGTTCTAACCAGCGATCGCTGTGGGCTTGACATTGTTCTGGTTCATCCACCACAACGAGAGTATTCTCGGGAAGATAATCTAGTAAGGAAGCAGGTTCAGGATACGCTAACCCTAAGAACCGGTGCATCCCATCCGGATAATTCTCTTCTTCAAAGGCGGACTGTTCTTCTGAAGAAAGATAAGAATACAGACGATCTAAGTTTTCTTGTTCGGTAATACCTTTGGCAATCAGAGGCGAAAAACTAGTCGGAGTTAAGGTCAGGCTTTCAATTTGATCTAAGGATCGTTGACTCACCGGATCAAACTCGCGCAGTTGTTCCAGTTCATCGCCAAACCACTCTAAGCGAATGGGAAGTTCAGACGCAACGGGAAAGATATCCACTAAATCCCCTCTTCTTGTCCATTGTCCTTCCGTTTCGACTAAAGAGACTCGTTCATAGCCTAATTCGGTGAGGCGATGATCAATGGTTTTGCTAGCGAGAGACATTCCCTTCTCAAAAGAAAGACAAATCTGTTCAAATTCCTTTTGTGGGGGAAGATGAGGCTGTAAAGCTTTTTCCGTCGCGACAATTGCCGTGGGTTTTTCCGGTTGTTGCTGAAGCGTTAATAAAACTTGAATCTGTCCCCAAATCATCTCTGATTCCGGGTTAAAGGGTTCGTAAGGCGTGGCTTCAGAAGTGGGATAAAACTGCACGGTTTCCCAGCCCATACTTTGCAGTTGCGTCGCCCAGCGTCCCGCTTCTTCTAAGGTGGCACAAATAACGAATAAATGGGAGGTTTCTGCTTTGTTAAGCGACTGTTGCGCAAACGCAGAAGCCATTAATCCCTTCGGCAAGCGAGGGATTCCGGTCAGTTTTAAGCTGTGATTATTGACAAGATTTTGACGAAGTTCTTGAGTTAAGCGCGATCGCGCTAATGTCCGAATAACTGAAGCAAATGCCATGAACTAAATGGGATGAAGGCAATCATTCGTTTTTATTTTAAGGGAAAAGTTTCCGGTGTTTACGGAGGAAATTTCTGCTGTGAACAGCTTAGCGCAATTCTTCTTTTACCCTTCTCCTCTGAATTCTGAAAAATATGATGAAATAAATGAAGTTTTGTAACGCTCTTCAGAAATAATTAGAGAAAGCGCGATCGCGCTCATTTTCTCTCCTGATCCAGAAATTCCTCACCCAACAACCTTTTCATGTTTTAAGCTCTGTAAAGAAAAGTGCCCCCCGTGACCCATTTTCTCGCAAATAACCTGAGAAGATTGGAAATCATCTATGATTTTAGTAAAGTTATATTACTATCTCCTCATTTTCAAAATAATCATGGCTATACTGAATTGTTATCAGGTGAAGCTAAGAAAATAGCCAAACTCCATAAAAAAACGAAAGTTATAGTTCTGTGATAACAAATCGGAGGTCAAATTAATGCAATTAAGTCAAAATAAAAGCCTAACCCAAAACCAATTTTTAGCGGTTATTAAGAGCTTTTTAATTTGGTGTTTTACACTCACGGTGTGCTTTTTAGTCGTTGGATTTCCGGTTGTTGCAGTGATTACTGCTATAACTTCTGTTTTCGCGATCGCGCTCCAATCGATTTTACCCGTGAGTGCCGTTTTGCTGGTTGCCAGTAGTGTGATCGGCATGAATATTTTAGCCATTCTCTTAATTTCTGCCGGATTAACTCTTAAAGGAATTCATCCCCAACAAGTGAGTTGGTTACGTTGGTTACATGGAAAAGGAAGCCTTAAACAAACCGCTCAATTTGCATCTTGCCCCATTACTTGTAACTTAATTAAAGAATAAAAAAACTGCCATTTCAATCTCCTTTGGCTGTTATTTAATCCTCTCTCAGGGCGAATGATCAAATGATTGTTCGTCCTGAAATGATAAAGGTCGCCCATGAATCACAAGTTTCAATGGGTTGAATTCTGAAAAATCAAGAACAAATAACATTAACCGCTCTCCTGAGGCGCTCTCACCCAACTAAAAAACCGCTCAATGTTATTGCAAGAAGCGACTTGGGTTAAGTATCATGAAGATGTTATTGTCTAAATTTAAGAAAACCCCTGCCCTTGCGCTGGGATGAGTCAGAGATCATGTCTTCTGTCATCGAAGGCACCTACTCTGACCATTGTTCAACCCTTAGTTAACTCAAACCTCTAGACTATGCTCACACTAAAAATTGCTGTTTATCTCGTTGTTGGTTTCTTTGTCAGCTTATTCATCTTTGGTTTCTTATCCAATGACCCCGCTCGTAACCCCAATCGTCAAGACTTAGATAACTAAAAAACTCCGCGATCAGATAATGGATCGGGCGGGACCTTCTCGCTCGATTTTTAATTTTCATTACAGATAAGCTAAAGTAGTAATGAGTATGAATAGTTTAAGTTTGCCCAAACTAGATCATTAGAGACTATTCCCTAGCGAGAAGTTTATCTTTTATGAATAGCTGGGGTGTCCCTGTAGCAAGAACGACAACCCGCTTAACCTTATGATTAGAATTGAAAACAATCGTCATTTCCAAAAAACGCAAGCCTCTACCACGCCAAGGGAAACCGTAAAATCGTTAGAAGATGCCTTAGCGCAATGTCAAGAACAAGGAATGCGCCTTAGTCGTCAACGACGCTCCATCTTAGAATTGTTGTGGCGATGTGAGGAACATCTCTCTGCGCGAGAAATTTATGACCGTTTAAATCACGAAGGAAAAGACATTGGACACACATCTGTCTATCAAAACTTAGAAGCCCTCTCGAGCCATGGCATTATTGAATGTGTAGAACGGTGTGAAGGACGCTTGTATGGGCATATTAGTGAAGCCCACAGCCACATTAACTGCGTCGATAGCGGTAAAATAATGGATGTTTACGTGGAATTGCCAGACGACTTAATCCAAGAAATTGAAGCCCGGACTGGACTCGAAATTACCGACTACCGGATTAATTTCTATGGTCGCGAAAAAGGTTCAGTTGAGTAGTTGCCAGTAGACAAGTCACAAAGGACGAATGACAAATAACGAATAACGAGAATATAAGTGAGTGTTTTTTCCACCGACCTAGATTTAGAGACGCTTTTTCCCTTTGAACTCGATAATTTTCAAGTCCGCGCGATCGCTGCTCTTGAAGCGAACAAATCCGTTGTCGTATCAGTCCCCACCGGTTCTGGGAAAACCCTGATCGGAGAATATGCGATTCATCGCGCCCTGGCGAAGGGGAAACGTGTCTTCTATACAACACCGCTCAAAGCACTCTCGAATCAAAAACTCCGCGATTTCCAAGAGAGCTTTGGTTGGGAGCAAGTGGGGCTACTCACTGGGGATGTTTCCATCAATCGCAATGCCGGTGTCGTGGTCATGACCACAGAAATTTTCCGCAATATGCTTTACGGCACCTCCATTGGTGAAGTCGGCACCTCGTTGGAAAATGTGGAAGCGGTGGTTTTAGACGAATGTCATTATATGAATGATCCCAATCGGGGAACGGTTTGGGAAGAATCGATTATTTACTGTCCGAAAAGTGTGCAGTTGGTGGCACTCTCGGCAACCATTGCCAACGCCGGACAACTCACCGACTGGATTAATGAAATTCATGGTCCCACAGAACTCGTCAAATCCGATTTTCGCCCCGTTCCCCTAGAATTTTATTTTAGTAATCCGAAAGGGCTTTTTCCACTCCTCAACGAACAAAAAGCGAAACTCAATTCTCGTCTCAAGCCGAAGAAAAAAGGAAATAACAAAACTCGGGTGAGCAAAGCGGATTGCCCCAGTTTAACCACAGTGGTGGAACAATTAGCTCAACGGGAAATGCTACCTGCGATCTATTTTATTTTTAGTCGTCGCGGGTGTGACCAATCCGTCGAGCAATTGGATGGGCTTTCTTTGGTGACACCGGAAGAAAGTGAGCAAATTCAGCAACATCTACAGCAGTTTTTAGAGCGACATCCCGAAGGGGCGCGTGCGGGGCAAATTGAACCATTAACGCGAGGCGTTGCTGCCCATCATGCGGGTGTCTTACCGGCGTGGAAAGGCTTAGTGGAAGAATTGTTTACTCATGGTTTAGTGAAGGTGGTTTTTGCCACCGAAACCCTTGCCGCTGGAGTGAATATGCCTGCCCGGACAACGGTGATTTCTTCCCTGTCGAAACGAACCGATCAAGGACATCGCTTATTACGCGCATCAGAATTTTTGCAAATGTCAGGACGGGCGGGACGGCGAGGAATGGATGAACGGGGGAATGTGGTTTGTGTGCAAACGCGGTTTGAAGGGGCAAAAGAAGCTGCTTACTTAGCCACCCAAGAGTCTGACCCTTTAGTCAGTCAGTTTACCCCCACTTATGGCATGGTGTTGAATTTACTGCAACGCCAAACGATTCAAGAAGCAAAAGCCCTATTAGAGCGCAGTTTTGCGCAGTATTTGGCGAATCAAAAACTGATTCCGGAACAAAAGGCGATCGCGCAGTTAAGCCAAGAAATCACCCGCATTGATTTTGAAATCGCTTCGATTCCCCGAGAGTACTTTCAGCAATACGAAAAACTGCAAGGCCATCTCAAAGAAGAACGGCGCATTCTCAAATATTTAGAACGTCAAGCCCAGCGCGATCGCGCCCCGGCTTTAACCGCAGCCGTTTCTGAAGCCCGCAGCGGCGATCTCCTCTACCTCAAAGGCAAATATGTCACCGTCTCTTCTCCCTTACCGGCTGTTCTTGTCGATACCGAACCCAGTCCCGGAAAATCCTCCCTCTTAATTTGCCTGGCTGCAGATAATCGCTGGTATATTGCCACCCCAGCCGATGTTTGCGCGATCGGAGAAGTCTTACTTCCCCAATCTGCCCTCACTGGCATTCATCCGCCCGGAGATTTAGAAATGAAACCGGGGAAACGGCGTAAAGGAGACGAAACCACCGCTGAAATTGCCCAAAGAATGTCGGGCATCACCCCGCCCAATTTAGATGCCCCGGAAGTAGAAGCGCAAAAAGCAAAAATTAAAGATTTACAACAGCGACTTAATCATCATCCCCTCCAACAATGGGGACAACCCAAACAACTCCTGAAAACCTATAATCGTCGCCAGCAACTGCAAGAAGAACTCGAAAGACATCAGATCAATACTCGGGAAAACCAATCGCAACATTGGCGAGAATTTATCGAGATTTGCGAAGTCTTAGAAACCTTTGGCGCTTTAGACAATTATCAACCGACTTCTTTAGGGGAAACCGCCGCTGCGATTCGTGGGGACAATGAATTATGGTTAGGGTTAGCCTTACGGTCGGGTTGCTTAGATGAACTGAGTCCTGCTGATCTAGCTGCTGCGGCTTGTGCTTTAATCATCGAAACCCCCCGCCCGGACAGTGAGAGCCATTTTCCGCCGCCCATGCCTGTGATTAGCGCTCTCAGCGAATTGCGAGGAACCCGGCGGGAGTTATTCCAAACTCAGCGACGCCATCGCGTGGCAATTCCCCTCTGGTTAGAACCGGATTTAATTGGTCTGGTAGAACAATGGGTAGAAGGGATTGAGTGGAATGAACTCTGTGAAGGAACTAGCCTCGATGAAGGCGATTTAGTCCGAATTTTACGACGAACCCGAGATTTTCTTTCTCAAATTCCCCATGTTCCCCATTTAGCCAATTCCCTACGCACAAATGCCCGACTTGCAGTTGAACAAATGGAACGTTTCCCGGTTCTAGAATTTGAATAAGTATTTAGTTCCGCAGGGAAGAAATTTAATTGAACTCAAACCAGTTAATCACAAAATTATTCGTTGCTATCGCGCTCTTCTAGATGTCTTAGTTGATATCTAACGGCGTTGAGATAGCCTTCATCATTTAATTTATCTTGAGAAAGTCGTCCTTGATTGATTGCGGTTTGCACTAAATCTTCGGCTTCAATTTGACCGCTTTCATAGGCGATCGCTAAGCCATGAAAACCGGGAATATCTTGGTCGGTAAAGTGACCGCTATAAGCACGGTGCACTAAATTAAAAGGCTGAATTTCACGGTTATTCTCACTTGAAGAAACGGCTGCTACTTCACCAGCTAGTGCAACAGGAGAAGCAATAACTAAGCTTGCCGTTAGAAGACTACTGGTTAGAACATGAAAACCTTTCATGATGTTGACCTCCAAATTCATCTTTATCCTTAATGTAACTATTTAACTAGTTAGTAATTTAGTATTTAATACTTATTTTTATGGGGAAGGATTAAAATTCAATCTTTAGAAATAGCTCTAACGTTAGAGATAGCTAGACCAAAGAGCCATTTTCTTAAACGTTATTACGAAAAATTTTGTTCTTCTTCTTCAGTTTCATTTTGACTATGATTGACTTCTGTTTCACTGTCTTCTGGCGGCGAAGGTTCATGGCGGTAGATGCGAATTTGAGATAAACGGGGACCATCGGCAGAAACAACTGTGAACTCTAAGTTCTCGTAAGGAAGAGTTTCGCCTTGGGTGGGTATTTTTTGAAACTGATAGAGTAAAAACCCGCCAATGGTTTGATATTCATCTGTGATTGGCAATTCTAAATCTAAGAGTTCATTGACCTCTTCCAGGTTCATTTGTGCTTGAACCAGAAACGTTTGTTCATCCAACATTTGTAAGGCAATTTCTTCTTCTCCAGAAACATTGCCTCCTAACTCACTTTCATCACCAATAATTTCATCAATTAAATCTTTCAAGGTCACTAAACCGGCTGTTCCTCCAAATTCATCAACGACCATCACCATTTCTAAGCGAGAACGGCGCATCGTGCTGAGAAGTTCTCCGAGGGGGGTAAATTCTGGGACAAAGCGTACAGGGCGTATCCATGAATTGATCGGAGTTTCAGGAGTAAGATGCCCCTTAGCCAGGGGCACTGCTAATTCTTTGAAGTCAATCATGCCAACAATGTCGTCTAAAGAGTCGCCAGTGACTGGGAAACGGGAATGTCCACTATCAACCACTTCGTTCAATAACAAAGAAAACGTGGCATCGCGGGGAACAGAAGTAATTTTCGTTCGCGGGACCATGATTTCTTCCACGACGACTTCGCTAAATTCAAAAACGTTGTTGAGGAGTTCTCTTTCTTCCGCTTCCAGTCCAATCGATTCACGTTCAGTTGCGATAATTAATTTCAACTCTTCGGAGGTAACACGGTTATACCAACTGTGAGGACTGTATTCTAAACCGACTAAATGTAAAAGGGTTTGCGTGGAACGATTGAGGACCCAAATGAAGGGATGGAAGAGTCGAGAAATAACGAGACTCGTGGGAGCTAATAAACGAGCAACTTGTTCAGCGTGGTGGAGGGCAATGGACTTAGGCGAGAGTTCTCCTAAAATGATTTGCAAGTAGGCAATGAGGAAAAAGGCAACCGGAATGGCGATGGAATGAGCAATGATGCCCGTCCAAGCGGGAGGAACGGGGAGTTGGGTTAACCCGGTTGCCACCACGACTGCCATGGTACTTTCGCCAATCCAGCCTAATGCCAAACTCGAAAGGGTAATTCCTAATTGTGTGGTTGATAAGAGACGATCAAGGCGTCTTTGCAAGGTTTGCACTGCTTGTGCGGCATGATCGCCGGTTTCAACTAATTGGCTGATGCGCGATCGCCGAACCGCTACCATAGAAAATTCTGCGGCAACAAAAAACGCATTAATGGCAATTAACAAAAATACAGACAATAGTCGGAAGAGAAGATCCTGTACCGTCAGATTAGTCTCTGATGCCACTACTGCCAACAATACAGAACTCAAAGCACTGCCACACATGAAGTTGAAATTAGGGGAGAACGGCTTTCCTCAATTCTACGCTGCTTGGGAAGGCATCTAAGGAGACTCAATAAAACTATCATTATTGGCGGCATTTGAGGTAGCTTTTTGTCCATTTAAGGGAATTGCTTTCTCTTGATCCTGGTTCATCGCTACATTCACCTTTTCTATGATCTCGGCTTCGGAAACAATTATGGTTTGTTTTTCTGAAGACTGATTATTTTGCTCAGCTAATTGTTTTTGACCAGGTTTTACATCTGGCTGCGACACTTGTTTGAGTGCTTCATAGCCTAGGGTATATCCCACCAAAAGGCTAAGGAAACCACTACTAATGGTCACCACAACAAAGAGTAAAATAAAGGCAAAAGTAGAATTAAATTTGATCATTAGAAAAAGTTGCGTTGAGAATGACCGCAAATGTTAAATTATAATTGAAAATACTATTTTGACCAGGGTTGGCCGAGCGGTTGAGGCAGCGAACTCATAATTCGCCTTAGGCAGGTTCAACTCCTGCACCCTGGATTCTTTCTTACGGCTAAGGACTCACCTAGCGCTACTCCTCGAAATCCCTAAGAGAACGGAGCGAGGCAGTATAGGGGTTTTTTAAATCCCTGGTCCGGATGGGTTGTTGTCCCACCTGCTGTTGGAGATAGTCTTCATAAATTGTATGTAGTAAACGGGCATCCCGTGCAATTTCATTTTCAGGGAAAGCAGACAGCCCCTGTGTGTTAACACTGCCAACACCAAAAATTAATTGCAGTTGTTCTCCCACCGAGCGATTCGTGAAGAAATTTCCTGACTCATAGGTAATTGCTTCTTGAAATAAATCTTGAACATTGTTATAAGTAATCACGCTCGGGTCATTGGATTGATGAGATTCTGTCTCGGTTGGATTTGGATTAGCAAGAACACTTGACCCAAAACTACTCAAGATCAAGGTAAGGGTTGTTGCTAAGATCAGTCGGGATTGAGATATCATCATGATTGAGCTACCATACTAATTTTTGGCTTAATTCTAGCAGATTAGGGGCCACAAGAATTCAGGTTAAACACTGAATATTAGTAACGGGCTTATTGATAAATTGGAGATTTTGCTCACTTTCACCAAATCTTATTTCTTAAGTGAAATTATGATCGTTACTTGTTTCTGAAAATCAGGATCAGGAATTAATCTTGAGATTACTTAGGATTAAACTTTTCTTAACAAAATGAATAGAAACTTATGTTAAGTTATCTCTAGCTGATAAGAGAAAATTAGTCAATAATAATTAGAGAAAATACGAACCATAGCACATATTCCTCTAGCCAAAAAGAGAGTCGTTGAGATGGCTTTAACTACAGAATTCCCCAGTGTTCCCAAACAATTGACGCGTCTTCCCTTTAGTCGCAATGATCATCTGCCCTCGCGCCAAGATTTACTGTGGTCGTTAGAGTGGGGAATTGTCCGGACTTTGACCTGGAATGAAGAAGGAGTGAGTATTACCCTTGGCTATTGGGGAGCTGGCGATGTGGTGGGTCAACCCCTTTCCGGTGCTTATCCTTACCAAATTGAATGTTTAACCAGTGTCGAAGCAACC
The DNA here is from genome assembly GCA_009909085.1 of Cyanobacteria bacterium GSL.Bin1. Taxonomy (NCBI): domain Bacteria; kingdom Bacillati; phylum Cyanobacteriota; species Cyanobacteria bacterium GSL.Bin1. Next base: position 50,146 of record JAAANX010000172.1, read on the forward strand.
TCAGTCCCTGTGGATCAATGGCATCATTTTATTGACGGTATTATTAGACACTCCCAAGCGACTGAGGAATTATTTAGTATCGTCCGTAGTGAGCGTGTCTATAACCGCTTGGATCAACTCCTCATTTGGTTAGGAAATAAATTTGGTCGTAGCGTTGCCCAAGGGATTTTAATTGATCTACGTTTAACCCATCAGAATATTGCCGAATTAATTGGCACCACTCGAGTCACTGTAACTAAGTTATTGAAAGAACTTGAAGCAGAAGGCAAAATCCTCCGTCAGCAGCGACACTATATCATCCTTTGTCGGGGATAATAGAAGAAAGCTGAACTGGAAAAACCAATGATGGGTGGATGGCGCGATCGCGTAGAAAAATTAAGAGGTCGGACTCGTTTTGTTGTCTTAAGAATAATGTTGCATCTCTCCGGGGAAGAAGCCCCACCGCAGTTAGGGGTCTTTAACCGAGTCGCTCAAAGCGCAATTGAGGCGGAAGGAGATTTAGAGGTCATGGGAGAGGGCTTAGTCGAAATTTGCGAATCCCTTTTGAGAATTCCTAGTAGTTGGCAAGCCGTTGCAAATGAAGGAGATGTTTTTTGGGATGAAGGTGAAGCGGGAGATTACGTCAATGAGCTGTTTACTGACTCTGCTCAGCGCTATCTTAGTGATGTGATTGCTGATGACAATGTAAACGCAGATGATACTCTATCCCTACCCATCAGCCGTAATGTCGTTTTGATGCTCACTGTTGCTTACACTGGAGAAATGGCATCTTTAGAAACCGACTTATCCAATTTTGAAGCCCTTCAAGACGCACTAAAAGATTTAATTCATCTGCATTATCAAAATCGTTTTCGAGCGATTCAAATTCATTTCTCACCGGCTCATTTTGGTGATGAGCTGACCAATGACCAAGTGATTGAAAATTTTCCCGAGTTAATTCCTTTATAAATTTATGATGATCAACCCTTTATTGCGACGGAGTCTCATTGGCATCATGGTAGTGTCCCTTTCTTGGACCACTGTTGCTTGTGGTGGTAACGATCGCGCTCAACAACAATTTCAACAACCGACTCAGCAAACCAGCCCAAATACGCAACGCACTCTTCCCGATGGGAAATATGAACTGCAACAAGCAAGCTACGACGATGTCAGTGGTGACTACCGCCTCTTCCTCTTTAATGCCAATCCTCCGGTTTTAGAAAAAGACAACATCAAAATGGCACGATTGACGCCAGAAGAAGTGGAAAACGGACAAAAAAGTTATCTCCTGGTAGAAAATAGCGAGTACTCCCTTCACTTAGCAGAAGACTTCCGCATTGAATATATTCACGGCGTTGCTGAAACCCGTACTGATCCCAATACAGGGCAACAAGAAAGAGTGATTGTTCGCCGGGAATCCAACTTTTGGACACCATTTGCTGGGGCACTTGCTGGTCAAGCCATTGGGAGTATGCTGTTTACCCCGCAATATTACGTTCCTCCGGCTTATCAACCGGGAAGGAGTGTCCTAACGGGTTATGGCGGTTATGGCTCAACTTATTCTCAAGCCGTTGATCGTTACCAAGACCGCTATCAATCTCAACCGCCCTCGGTACAGAATAAACGGGCAAATGTGAGAACAACTGGCGGTATCAATCGTTCCACAAACAGAAATACCAATCCCCGCAGCAGCACCAGCACATCTGGTCGAAGCACGGGTTCTGGCGTGGGCAGTAGCACCCTCCAAAACAATGGCACTCGGGGGTCTTCTACCACTCGTACTCGCAAATCAAGCGGGAGTCGCTTTGGGACAGGGAGTCGTTCTCGCAGTCGTTCGACTGGGCGCAGAAGACGCTAGATCGGATACAAATTTTTGCTGAGGGTAACTGAGGTAACCAAAGTCATCGGACCCCTATCTAATTGCTTTTGCCAAGTTCTGAATCCTGTCATAGACGAAGAGTCTTACTATTTTTTAGGGGAGGACTCTTCATTACCTAATTTCTCTAAACGACGAGAGACTTCATCATCTGAACCCATGCTATCGATTTTCTCCTCTAGAGTTTCAGTAGAAGTTTTAGAGAGTTTGGAAATGGCTTGCAATTCGTCTTTTCGTTCATTCACTGCTTTTTTAGTCGCTTCAAACTGAGATTTAGCTAAGTCAATATTGTAATCGTTATTGGCTTCTACTACTTGCTCTAGGATTTGATTTATAGTCATTCCAATTGATTTCCGTACAGCAGAGTTAAAGGCATGTTCTGTATTTGCCCCTCATTGATTGTATGGTTCTTACTTGGAATCACTATAAATTATGAATCACTTGCAGATTCGCCCATTCACTTTTGTAGATTTCGAGCTTTTCTTTTTGCCACATCAATTCTTCTTTCGCTACATTGACGTGCTTCTCAGTGCTTTCAACCGCTTCTTTGAGCCGCGGTAAAATTTTCTCCAAGTTGATTGCTTGGATCAGAGTTAAGCGCGCAGCTTCTGTATTGCCCTGAGCTTTCAAAATTTTTGCTTTGGTTTCTAAGTCTTTAACTTCTTGAACTTTAGCACTATATCTTTCTTCTACTTGCTGATAATTATTGACTTGTACTGCGACAGCTTGAGTCAAGTTGTCCACTGAGTTTTGCATTTCCCTTATTATCTCTTTCATATGAGTTGGATCTGGATCAATCGGCTCTTTCTCCTGTTCTGATGCTTCAGAAATTCCCCATAGCCAATTCCAACTGACAATAATCAGTCTGCCTGCTGTTTCGCCAAAAAAACCATAGATAAACTTTTTCATGCTCATTACTTTCTAGTTTGACTATTGATCTTCAATAATAATAATTAAGCAGTATTTCTTTGTAGTGTATCGAATTTTTGAAAATGAGACAGAACGGTCTGGTTCGCCATATCAAATTGATGATGGCAAAATAACAAGGGAGTGTTATTCCAAAGTTGATTATGGCTTCTAAAAAAGGACCTCCTCCTGTCGTGTACGTCGTTTTAGGTATTATTGTGATTGTTGGCGGTTATCAGCTTCTCCCAACAATAATTGATATTTTCCAAGATGATAATCAGGAACTGACGGAGCTTTTCAGCGATGGTGACAAAGAATTAGTTGAACCAAGCGTAAAGAATCCAGCCTTTGTCCAAAGTAAACAACGAGGGCTGCAAGCGATGGGGGCAGAAAATTACTCCCAAGCTGTTCAACATTTTGAAGCAGCATTACAAGAAAAACGAAATTCTCCTGAAACTCTCATTTATTTGAATAATGCTCGCATTGGAGAAGAAAAAGCCTTTGAAGTTGCTGTTACTGTTCCCCTAGGTACTGATACACAGCTCTTTGCTTTAGAACTGTTGCGAGGTTATGCCCAAGCCCAACAAGAAATTAATCAAGCAGGAGGAGTCAATAGGACACCCATTAAACTAACCTTGGTTGATGAAGATGATGATCCTGAAATTGCCCAAAAAGTGGCAACAGAACTGGCACAACGAAACTATATCCTTGCTGTTACTGGACATTGGAGTAGTAGCACTACGCTTGCGGTTGCTCCCATTTACGACAACAATGAACTTGTCTTAGTCAATCCAGTCAGTACCAGTACAGAAATTTCTGGGATTAGCAACTATGTTTTCCGAACGATTCCCAGTAATTTTATCGTTGGCGCAACTATGGCTAATTATGCCCTTCAATGACCCCCACCTACTTCGTGAGGTGGGGGATTGGGGAGAGATCACCTCCCCGTAGCTGCGAATAGAGCCATGAGCGGTTAGCGAGTAAACACTTCCAGATGTTTCTCTAGTTTGGATTAGATGTAAGAGGGCGGAATCTCGCCCAACTGGGTTAGTCCAGGACA
>JAAANX010000173.1 GCA_009909085.1 Cyanobacteria bacterium GSL.Bin1
CTTTAGGGGAAATAGATGCTTCACCAAAACCTTTTGCCATGACCAATCCTGATTGCTAGATGGATTCTAATAGCATATTACAGCTTCATTTTTCTTGCGCTTACCCTGGGTTCGGGCTTGAATTTTCTGATAGTAGCCGAGGTGATACGGAACCGGATACCCTTCGCCACCAATGAGAATAGATCGCTTGGCAAAAACTGGAATATTATTGATTTCTTCAATTACAGAAGCCACTAAACTGTCTTGAGGTTGTTGTTGTAAAAACTGATAGAGATTGGGATAGTTACCGACCACATATTCCGTATCAGGAAATTCGTCCATTAATAACGGATTGAATATAGGAATTGCCAAAAGTAAGCTGATCGCGCTGATGACTAAACTTTGTTTGAATGTTCGATAGGGCTGCTGGAATCTCTGACTCATTTGAATTAGCGTTGCGATTAAAATAACAAATGCCATTGCCCCCGCGATCGCGCTAACCAAACGCAATGTATGTTCCGTATAACGACTGGGAAGATGCAAGCGAAAGAGGAACAAATGAGACAACAGAAACATTCCCAACGAGGCCAGGGTAATATCAACTAAAATCCTGACTTTTTGGCTAATTTTTGAGAATAAAGAGAACTGATATCGAAAAGGCAATAATAAAATGAAAATACCCGTTGCAATTAACGGTAATACGGTTTGAAACCGAGGCATCAACCCACTTCTTTGTCCCGTTACCCAATAGTCTCCTTGATCGCTCACAAAAAACTCACTTTTCCCATCTTCTAAAAATGCCAACATTGTCCTTGCTTGTTCAGCACTAATAACCGGATCATAGGCTGAAGATTTCAAAGCGTAAAACAGCATTACCCCAAAAGAAACGAAGATCCCTAAGAAGCAAAACTGACATTGTTGGCGTAAAGCAAAACTTAACTTTCCCTGCTTCCAAGTGATTAAATCTAAGACTAAAATCCCTGCTGCAATTAAAACGCCTTGTGGATAAAATAAACCGAGTAAGATGATGCTGACTAAGCAAGGAATCAATTTTTGTCGTAGTAAGTAACAAACAAACGCAGTGAATAAAGGATAGATAAACGCAACGGGAGTTCCTGAGACTAAATCATCTCGTAGCCACAGGTATTGGTTGAACAGTAACGTACTCAAAAATCCTGCTAAGGGAACCGGGAAAATTTCTAAAGTAATCCCCCAGCAATAACCGGTTAAAATTAAATCTAATCCCAATGGCAGCAGTTTACTAAAAACGATTGGACTGATTCCCAATTGAGCAATTAATTCATATAAAAAACTATATCCTAGTGGTGCTACGGATTGAAAGTAGTCAGCAATTAAATCATTAGGAAATAGATTAGAATCGAGAAAACGCAGTGTCCAAAAAACGTGCTGTCTTGCATCATCTTGAATAACATACTCACTACTAAATGCTTCTTGTAACGCCAGAAAACTATAAAGAATTGCAAAGGTAAAACTGAGCGTTAGCCAAAACAGTCGGTTTCTTTTATTGTCATTAATTACCCCGGGCATTGGTTTTATCCTTCATTCCTTTAAGATGCACTCAGTTGAGGGGACTCTCCCTATAAAAATAGATAGCGCTAATCTAAAAACCAATTTTTGAAACGAAACATTGTGCTTCAAATCTGCCTTTAGTATGGGCAATTTAACCTTTCCGGTTCTACCGATTCTAGGACTTCCCCAATCATTTTATGTTTTTATGCCGACTTACTTAAACAACAAATTTTGAGAGAACCATTTGTGTTCACTACGATCAATTAACTGTAACTAGCTAACCATTGTCTGAACTACTTTCCCTGATAATTCCTCAACATTGTTCAACACCATGATTGCGCCTGCATCCTTGAGGTTTTGCCTGTACTGTTCCACGCGCTGCGGTGATCCAGCGACCACATGAGGGGGTAAAATCCCTACAGCAAACCACTTCCGATTCGGTTGTGCCAATTGCGCTTTCCGAATCGTTTGCATATCGGCGACTGTATCTCCGGCATAAAAAACCGGTAAGGGATCATCGGGATAGAGTTGCTCAACTGTCGCAAATAATCCGGTGGGATCCGGTTTTCCTGGTGCATCTTCCATTGCCACTAGCACCGGCGATCGTAACCCTAAGCGCTGTTGCAGGACATACTCTGCCGAACTTCGAGTTGCCCCACTAAAAAAGCCCCATAAAATCTGATCACGGGTGAGAGTGTCCAAGTAAGTTTGACTTATCAAAAGGGGCTCATCGGCAATATAGCCATTCCAGGCTTGGGGATCGGTTCCCCGATAGCGAGACTGAAAAAAGGCAACTAATTCGGTATAGTCAATTTCCAGATTTTTTCTCGGTTGACCTTGGGATTCAAAATAGCGATAGACTAACTCTCGTGACGCTTCCCAATCATTATTCCAAATCCCTTCCCCTTTGAGATCGTCAATGGCTTCTGGAGAAGGACGATAAGCTCCCTTGGTTAACTGTTCTACCGTATCAGCGAGGGCGCGTCGATAAGAGCCAGCAACATCGCGCACCACGCCATCAATATCAAAAATTACAATTGCCTGCGGTGATGACATGAAGAATATCCGTTAGAATAAAGGACTGTACAATTAGCATTAATGATTGAATTCAATGGAATCTGTCGAAGTCTCTTCCGAAGCGCGTTTTATTTTAAAGGTTTTATGGTTAGATGAAAATGTCGCCGTTGCTGTGGATCAGGTGGTTGGAAAAGGCACCAGTCCTTTAACTGCTTATTTCTTTTGGCCGCGCAACGATGCTTGGGAACAGCTTAAAGAGGAATTAGAATCCAAAAGTTGGATTACTGAAGAAGAAAAAATTGATTTGCTTAACCAAGCCACAGAAGTTATTAATTATTGGCAAGAAAATATTAAGCATACCCCCATGGCAGACGCACAACAACATTTCCCCAACATTGTCTTTGCGGGTAGCAACTAACAGTGACCAGCGATCAGTTAACAGTTACCAAGTTTGATTTCAATTGATGACTGGTAACTGCTAACTGAAAAAATAATTATTCCGGTGCTTTGCCAGTAGCCGCTTGCAGGCGCGATCGCGCTCGCTTTAAAGCTTGAGTTGCCTGAATAACTTCTTGGCGCTTATCTGCTGCTTGTGCTTTCTCTAAACGCTCTTTAGCTTCGTTATAAGTTTCACGGGCTTTGTCCGGGTCAATGTCATCACCTCGTTCGGCACTATTGACTAGAATCGTCACTTCATCTGCTTCGACTTCGGCAAATCCGCCCGCGATCGAAATGCTGAGCCAATCTTTTTGGGGACGTAACCGCATCACCCCAATATCTAAAGCGCTAAGCAAAGGAGCGTGACCGCTTAAAATTCCTAATTGTCCGGTTGTACTGGGTAAAATCACTTCTTCCGCCGATGAATCCCAGACGGTATTATCTGGGGTAATAACGCGTACAGTTAAACTCATATTTTTTAATCAACTTATTGATAACTTAATTCAGGGGGCAGAGGGGGAGCACTCCCCTCAAGTCCCATCGCCTTGCTGGTCAGATTACTGCTCTTCCTTCATTTTTTGCGCTTTCTCAATCGCTTCTTCAATGTTTCCGACCAAGTAGAAGGCTTGCTCGGGAAGATCATCGAGTTCCCCGGAAAGAATCCGTTGGAAGCCTTTGATCGTTTCCTCTAAAGTGACGTATTTTCCGGGCGCACCGGTAAAGACTTCCGCTACGAAGAACGGCTGCGATAAAAAGCGTTCAATTTTACGAGCGCGATCCACCGTTAAGCGGTCTTCTTCCGAGAGTTCATCTAAACCGAGAATGGCAATAATGTCTTGCAGTTCTTTATAGCGTTGTAATGTTGCCTGAACTTCACGTGCCGTATCGTAGTGTTCTTCCCCAACAATATCCGGTTGCAGCATCGTGGAACTAGAATCAAGGGGATCCACCGCGGGATAAATTCCTTTTGACGCTAATCCCCGAGACAATACAGTCGTTGCGTCTAAGTGAGCAAAGGTGGTTGCCGGTGCCGGGTCCGTTAAGTCGTCTGCAGGGACATAAACCGCTTGAATCGAGGTAATCGACCCTTCTTTGGTAGAAGTAATCCGCTCTTGCAGGTCACCCATATCGGTACCGAGCGTCGGCTGATATCCCACCGCCGAGGGCATCCGTCCTAACAAGGCTGATACTTCCATCCCGGCTTGTACAAAGCGGAAGATATTATCCACAAAGAGCAAAACATCTTGCTTCCCAACATCCCGGAAGTATTCTGCCATGGTCAGCGCCGTTAAGCCCACGCGCATTCTCGCACCCGGGGGTTCGTTCATTTGACCGTACACCAGGGCAACTTTCGATTGGCTCAAGTCTTCAGCATTAATCACATTCGATTCGACCATTTCACTGTAGAGGTCGTTTCCTTCGCGAGTGCGTTCTCCCACACCGCCAAATACAGAAACACCACCGTGAGCTTTAGCAATATTATTAATCAGCTCCATGATGATGACGGTTTTCCCCACACCCGCACCACCAAAGAGACCCGTTTTACCACCGCGTCGATAGGGGGCAATCAGGTCAATCACTTTAATGCCCGTTTCAAAAATGGAAGGTTTAGTTTCTAATTCAGTCAGTTGAGGAATGGGGCGGTGAATCGGGAATTGATCCTCAGAGTTAACATCTCCTTTCTGGTCAACGGGTTCACCAAGAACGTTAAAAATACGACCGAGAGTAGCTTGACCCACGGGAACGCTAATGGGAGCGCCGGTATCTGCCACATCCATGCCGCGAACTAGACCATCGGTTCCGCTCATTGCAACGGAACGAACTACGCGATCGCCGAGGAGTTGTTGGACTTCACAAGTAACGGCAACATTATTTCCTGCTTCGTTTTTGCCTTCAATCCGTAAGGCATTATAAATTTCAGGTAACTCACCCGTTGGAAATTCTACGTCAACCACCGGACCGATAACCTGCACGATCCGACCGACATTTGTTTTTGCTTTAGTGCTGACCATGCTTGACAAGCCTTAGTTTCTTATTAATTTACTATCTGGATCTACTGTATGGGACTTTGGGATTTTCGACGAGACGAATCACACCAATTGCTGGCAGCTAGATAACCGCTTGATCTTCCTAAAATTTAAACAAGGAAATCGCTAGTTACACAGGAATAGACTTGATCCCAAAATCCTCTAGCAGATTTTATCACGTTGATGAACAGTTCCGTAAAGGAAAAGGCAAGGGAATCGCCATTGAGTGAAGTCAATCCGTTTAAAATATCAAAGCAGTCGCTTAAATTTTTGGGATCATCACTTCGTGGAAACAACGGACCAACTCAAAACCTATTTAGAAATTGCCACCGAAGCTGCCCTGGCTGCAGGTGCTGTCCTCCAAGAGTATTGGGGAAACTTGAGCCAAGTGGAGGAAAAAGGCCGCTCTGGCGACTTAGTCACCAATGCCGATCGCGCTTCGGAAAAAGTCATTTTAGAAATTATCCAGCGCCATTTTCCCACTCATAGTATTTTAGCGGAAGAATCAGGTTCATTCGGAGAACAAAGAGCGGATTATCTGTGGGCAATTGATCCCCTCGATGGGACGACAAATTATGCTCACCAATATCCCATTTACGCGGTTTCAATTGGTTTGCTCATTGCCGGTGTGCCCCAAATCGGGGTCGTTTACAACCCAGCTCGGGCAGAACTCTTTCGTGCAGCTCACGGGTTAGGAGCGACTTGTAACCGTCAGCCCATTCATGTATCCCAAACCCAAAACCTGGCAAATAGTTTACTGGTAACAGGTTTTGCTTATGATCGCCGTGAAACGAAGGATAATAACTATGCGGAGTTTTGTCATCTCACTCATCTGACACAAGGGGTGCGGCGCAGTGGTTCAGCTGCCCTCGATTTAGCCGATGTAGCCAGTGGGCGGGTTGATGGCTATTGGGAACGCGGACTTTCCCCTTGGGATATGGCAGCCGGAATGGTTTTAGTCGAAGAAGCAGGAGGAAAAACGAGTGCTTATGATGAAAGTACCGTTTCTTTGGCAGAAGGGAGAATTCTTGCAACCAATCAGAGGATCCATACTCCTCTCAGTCAAGCCTTGCTCAATCCCCCTGGCTAAGGATGTCTCATCGTTAAATCGACTCATGATTCTTCTTTCAGTACGCACATTAATATTGTGATCTAAAATAGAAGTAAGTTATTTTCTTATGATGACCTGAGATTGGAGTGAAGGGGATTTTGTCACCACTATTGAGAAAACAATCAAAGGTTTAATCGATCTCAAACTAACGTTAAAATAGTTTAAATCACAGACTTTGTCAGTAAAGTCAACCCAATTTAAGATGACTTGCTTGCAGTACTTTTTCACCAGGAGTCTCCAATGCCAACACTTGCCCCAATTAAATGTGGACTATTTCAGTTTAATATTGTTGACTATCATGCGATTCTCGGACTTCCCATTGGTGCTTCTCCGGAGCAAGTTCGCAAACGGTATTTGCAAATCACTCGGCTTCTTTTTCCTGATTTGAGAAAATTACAAACTGAGGAAGAAAATCAAATCGCTGATCAATTATTATCTAAATTCGTGAACCCTGCCTACGAAAATTTATTTAAAAATCAATCTTCTCGTAGTGAACATTTATTAGTTTTGCAACAAATTGCTACCCATATTGGTCAAGAAGGAAAAGTCAAATTAAAAAGTAAAAACGCGCAAGAATTCGCCCAAGCAGGAGATAAGAGTAATATTGACTTAATTTATAAAAAATATCTGAATGGACTGGCTAGCAAAGAATATCAAGAATTGAATAAAGCCTTGAAAAATATCGCCTTAATTAGTGAATTTAATCTGGTTTATTTGATGGTAAAAAATGGTCAAATTCAAACAGAAGAAGCAACAAAAATTAAAGCAGAAACTGACAAATCAAGGCAAACAAAACAACTGGAAACGCCACCTTCGCAAAATACAAACGAGGAAATTTCTCCAGAAGAAAAAGTGGGAAAACTGGTTGCTCCTTATTTACGTCGGGGAAAACAGTTTATTGATAAACAAGATTACACAAAAGGCATTATGGAGCTAAGAGAAGCTTTAAAGCTCGATCCTAAAAATAGTCAAGCTCATACCCTATTAGGGTTAGCTTATGTCAAACAAGGTCAACTGGGAATGGCAAAAATTCATGTTAACAAAGCACTCCAACTTGACCCGAATAATGAAATGGCATTAGAAGGAAAACAAGTTTTACAAAAACGTTTAGGAGAAGGAAAAGGAACCGATAGTGGGTCCAAAAACCCTGCTGCTGGCAAAAAAGGAAATGGCGGTCGTGGATTTCTTGGGGGACTGTTTGGTAAGAAAAACAAAAATTAAAATAATATGATTAATTATTTTGGTTCTCCTAGACTAAATATGACAAATTAAGAACAAAAATGCCAATTTAACGGGAGCATGTCAGGTTATCGATATTAAGTAAATCAATGATCAAGAAGGGTGTTTCATCCATTAGGTTATCTTCTTCAAGATCAGAAAAAAACCAATATGTCACACCATTAGTTAAAACACCTATCCTTGCTGATGTCGCATGAAAATATCTGTGAAGTTGACTCCTATGGGCGAAATTTAAATCAACTCTCTGATTTTTGCACTCGAACAACATAATAATTTCTTCATCATTTTTAATAGCATAATCAACTTTTTCTCCTCGTTTTGTACCAGGCAATTCAGCTGAGTATTCAGGGAGTGTTACGACAAGTGTTCTTACCGTTGTCCTGAATTAGCCCCTTCTTTAGGCAAGCTTATCGAGAACTGAGAAATCGTCTCATTTCGGTGTGCCATCAGAGCCGAATCATTGGTATAGTTGGTAATTGTTAATTATTGACTGTTAATTATCTACGCTTAAGGGAACGACTCTATGATCCGCGACATTTTCATGCCTGCCCTCAGTTCAACCATGACCGAAGGAAAAATTGTTTCTTGGGCAAAATCTCCGGGTGACAAGGTAGAGAAAGGGGAAACCGTGCTCGTAGTGGAATCAGACAAAGCAGATATGGATGTGGAGTCGTTCCATGATGGGTACTTAGCAACGATTCTAGTTCAAGAAGGAGAACAAGCCCCTGTCGGTTCTGCCATTGCCTTACTCGCAGAAACCGAAGACGAAATCGAAACCGCAAAACAGCAAGCGGTGAGCAAAAAGACTGCCAGTAATACGGCACCTGCTGAAACAAAAACTCCCGAACCTGCTGCCACCCCCGCTTCCGCTCCAAAATCGGCAGCATCTGCTCCCCAAACGGCTTCCACGGCAAACAAAGAAAATGGTCGGGTCGTTGCTTCTCCCCGCGCCCGCAAATTAGCCCAACAACATAATATTGACTTAGCGACCCTCCAGGGCAGTGGTCCCTATGGTCGGATTGTCGCAGCAGACGTAGAAGCAGCAACGGGCCAAGCACCAACAGCACCTACCCCCCAAGCTGCCCCTCAGCCTTCACCGCAACTGACTCCTCAAGCTGCTCCTCAACCTACACCGCAAACAGCTCCTGCTGCTGGAAAAGGCGAAGTCGTTCCCTTCACTACCCTGCAAAGTTCTGTTGTCCGCAATATGACAGCAACCGTACAGGTTCCTACCTTCCATGTTGGTTACACCATTACTACGGATGAATTGGACAAACTTTACAAACAAATTAAGTCTAAAGGGGTCACCATGACCGCACTGCTGGCAAAAGCCGTGGCAATGACGCTGCAAAAACATCCTTTGGTCAATGCTAGCTATAGCGATCAAGGCACGCAGTACAGTGCTGCCATTAATATTGCGATGGCAGTCGCGATGGAAGATGGCGGATTAATTACGCCAGTACTACGAAATGCAGCAGAACAAGATATTTATACTCTGTCTCGCAATTGGAAAGACTTGGTGAAACGCTCTCGGACTAAACAATTACAGCCAGAAGAATATAGTACTGGCACCTTTACTCTCTCCAACTTAGGTATGTTCGGTGTGGATCGCTTTGATGCCATTTTACCGCCTGGACAAGGGGGAATTCTTGCCATTGGTGCGTCTCGCCCCCAAGTCATTGCCACGGATGATGGTTTGTTTGGGGTGCGTCGTCAAATGAGCGTAACGATTACTTGCGACCACCGGATCATTTATGGCGCTCATGCGGCTGCCTTCTTACAAGATCTAGCGCAGTTAATTGAAAATAACCCACAATCGTTAACACTCTAGGCAATTAGGATGCAATAACCGTTTTGGGTTTCAAAACTTGGGGAGGGAGTTTCTCCCCAATGCCTAAAAAGTTTCCATTTTCGCCATAAACGCGGACAAAACTTGCTTGTTCACATTCCTCTGGCAACACTAAGAACTGCCCTTGGCACCAGCGTTTGGCTTGTTCTGAAGATAAATCAATGGGCTCTAAATGCTGTAACGGCTCATCGGCAGAAAGGGGGGTAAATGTTCCTGTTTGTAATTGCGTTTCTAAGGTAGAAAGAGAAAGACTTTTTTCAAGCGTAAAGCCGCTACTTTCGGTTCGTCTTAAACCAGCAAGGGTACCGCCAACGTCGAGGGCATTTCCTAAATCTCGCGCAATGGAACGGATATATGTCCCGCTTTTACAAGCAATGTGAAGGGTTAGTTCTGGAAACTCTCCCGGTTGCCAATCTAAAATTTTAATCTGGTCGATCTCGACCTCTCGTGACGGTAACTCCACTGTTTTCCCTTGTCGAGCTAGATCGTAGATTCGCTTTCCGTCTTTTTGAATTGCACTATACATTGGGGGGATTTGACTAATTTTGCCTAGGAATTGGGGTAAATAGGCTTGAATGACTTCTAGGGTTAAGTGAGAAGCAGGGGTTTTTTCAATAATCTCCTCTTCTAAGTCGTCACTCGCTGTCCGACACCCCAAACGGAGGGTCGCCTTGTAAACTTTGGTATTAGCAAAAAACTGTAATAAGCGAGTCGCTTTTCCCAAAGCTAGGGGTAATACGCCAGTTGCCGCCGGATCTAAGGTCCCCCCGTGTCCGACTCGTTTCATTTTTGTCCAACGTCTCACTTTTGCCACACAGTCATGAGAAGTCAAGTTAAGGGGTTTATCAAGGTTAATAAATCCGAGTAGAGGTTGATTATTCACCGTAATTGATTGAGTCGTCACTTTGATGAGTTTTCAATGCTGATTCTACTTCAGCCAGACGTTCCTCAACTTCAGTTAAGCGCTGATGACAGGAGGGAAGTTCTAAGTAAGTTTCGAGGGCAGCAATTACGATGTCGGACTTACTCTGACCGGTATGTTGCATCCGCTCAAAGATCGCCTGCTCTAGTTCTGGTGGAATTCTGACGCCAAGGAATGGATTAGGCATTAGTCCCTCAGTCAGCTATCACGGCTAAGGTATAGAAAAACATAATACCAGTCGTTGATGAATCATTATTGACTTGATGTCGTGAATGAATTAAAACTCAACTAAAATTGAAGTATATGCTCATTTAATAATAAATAAATCTTAAAAAGTACTTTTCAAAATATTTTTTTTATGATATGTAATCACTTTTTTTGACACCGACAATCCTGAAAACTTATGTTATCATTGTGATAACATTTTAATAATTCTTTACTGAAATAGCATTGACGCTGGCTCAAGTTTGTATACAAAAAAATCTGAAGTCACTTTTAGAAGTAAGTTTCGTTCTAAGAAAAAATGAATTAAGTAACCGAAAAGTCCTTTTTAGTGATAAGCATATTAATTGGCAAATCATTAAAAGTTTGTCAAAGAATTGTGATCAAAATAGACCAATTGCAGTCGAGTTTTAAGCAATTTTGCAAGGAGTATTAAACGTGGCAAATCAAATGGAAAAAATTCTTGTGGTCGATGATGAAGCAGCGGTCCGGAGAATTTTACAAACTCGCCTATCGATGGTGGGCTATGAAGTTGTGATTGCTGCTGATGGAGAACAGGCTTTAGAGGTATTTGCGTCAGAACAGCCTGATTTGGTGGTTTTAGATGTGATGATGCCCAATGGGGATGGGTATTTCACCTGTAAGGAGTTAAGAAAAGAGTCGAATGTTCCCATTATTATGCTGACTGCTTTAGGAGATGTAGCAGACCGCATTACCGGGTTACAAATTGGTGCCGATGATTATTTAGTCAAGCCGTTTTCGCCGAAAGAGTTAGAGGCAAGAATTCATACAGTATTACGACGCTTGAAGAAAAATACGGATGCAGTCATTCCTGCTTCGGGAGTGATGCAAGTGGGAAAATTGCAAATTGATACGAACAAGCGACGCGTTTATATGGGAAACGAGTTAGTTCGTTTAACGGGTCGCGAGTATAATTTGTTAGAGTTGCTAGCCAGTCATTCTGGGGAATCGATTTCCCGAACAGAAATCCTCAAAAAAATTTGGGGCTATGCCCCGCAGCGTCATGGCGATTTACGTGTGGTTGATGTTCATGTATCTCGATTACGAGGAAAAATTGAAGCGGATCCTAAAAATCCAGAACTCATTATCACTGAGCGAGGGACGGGTTATTTATTTCAACGGGCGCGAGTTGTAAATAGTGCTCAGGCATGTTGAGTATTTTCATAAACTTTTCTTGATCGCACTGGTAAAATAACCTTAGGCTATCAGTAAAATCAACAGCGCGATCGCGCCTGGAATGGTAAAGATGACTCAGCAACCTCTTTCGCATGTTTCCCGATTTTCCCCTCCGAAGGGGCAACATCATCTCTTACTTTTAGGATATTTACTTCCTCTTAGTTTACTTAGTGGTGGCGTGGTAACAGCGCAAGCTTCTCCAGAATCACCAGTGCAAGAAGACAAAAAGATGAATCAAGAGGAACCCGCTTTCTCCCTTGCACCGATCGAAGCGTCCACAGAGAATCAAGAAAAACCAGCTCTTCCGGATTATAAATCGGCTTCTCCTATCCATATCAAGGAACCGGAAATGAAAACGGCATTAGCTTCACCCGCCCCACAACCGGAAGCAAAAGTGGAAGCACAGCCTGAACTGCAATGGCAACAACAGCCAAAACCGGAAGCGACCTCACGAGCAGCTAATGCTCCTGCTAGTTCAGGGTCAGACGTTGCCGAGGAAGCAACCGCCTCGGAACTGGCTTATTTAGAAGCGTCTCAATCGTCTCAAAACCCGCAAGCCACCGTTCAAGTTGACCCGAGACAACCCAATCCTCAAAACAGTAATAGTTCCCCCACTGCCACTCCACAATCAGCAGCAGAATCCCAATCTCTAGTTTGGCAGAAGGTAGAGAAAAATAATAACAATGATCTCCTGGCTGCCAACATGGAGTCACCAACCGAAGAAAGTCACTTATCGACCCCTCAGTCCAAACCAGCAGTTACTCAAGAAGCAGTTAACGTTCCTTCCAGTTCAGGGTCAGACGTTGCCGAGGAAGCAACCGCCTCGGAACTGGCTTATTTAGAAGCGGCTCAATCGTCTCAAAACCCGCAAGCCACCGTTCAAGTTGACCCGAGACAACCCAATCCTCAAAATAGTAATAGTTCCCCCACTCCACAATCAGCAGCAGAATCCGAATCTCTGGTTTGGCAGAAGGTAGAGAAAAATAATAACAATGATCTCCTAGCTGCCAACATGGGGTCACCAAGCGAAGAAAGTCACTTATCGACCCCTCAGCCAGAGGTTAACACTGCTGCTATTAATTGTACATCAGGCTCAGGAGATGGAGTACTGCCCAGTAGTACCTGTAATGCTCTCGGGAGGAGTGATCAAAAAATAGCGCAATCTTCTTCAACATCCTCATCAACAGTAGAAACCCTCCCTAATCTTGAGAAAGAACAGCCTTCTTCTGCTGTAGAGCCAATTCCATCTTCCCAAGATAATAAACAACCCTCGGATCGTCCTGAATATCAATCAGCTACTCCACTTCAACTTAATCAATCGCAAGCGCAAGCGACATCAACCCAATTAACCTCTCAAGCCCAACCAGAATCGGAACCGAAGCAAGAACTACAACCCATTCAACCACTGGTTAACTCTCCCTCAAATTCAGCCCCAGAGGTTCCTAAGGAAGCAGCAATTCCTCAGGCGAATCCTTCTGATCCAGAAAGTGTTGCTGAATCTTCCCAGCCATCTCAACCAACCGGTAATTTTGAATCAAGAGCGTCTAATTCTGCAAGTAATAACCCAGTCTCTAACCCCCAATCCGAATCTGGAGTTCCCCGTTGGCAAAAAGTGGGAGCAGCAACTAACGATTACGTTGATTTCAAGAATTACCCCCAAGCTAATGAAAACAGTTTACCTGCTCCCCGAATCGAAGTCAGCGATCGCGCAAAGAACTGCACCACGATTGTTGAAGGTGGAGAACTCATTAGCGGCAGTTGTAATGTTTCCCAAGATCAAACCGCTTCTCAACAAG
>JAAANX010000174.1 GCA_009909085.1 Cyanobacteria bacterium GSL.Bin1
CTCAGGAATTTTAATTAAGAAAGTGGGGTTGGGCCTCGCCTCACTTAAAAACGCGAAGTCTCGGAAACGAGATGGAGAAGCCCGCGTTCTATCCGTAGGATGAACGATGGGAAGATGTCACCGAGAACCGTTAACCTTGAGCGAACGGGATGCCTTTGGCAGTTTATCATTCTTAACAGGAACCTTCCATACGGCGACCGCGATCGCGATTGCTGATACAACGGTTTGGGTGTTGCGGGAACAGGATTTCAATGAACTTTTACAAACTTCACCTTCATTGGAACATGCAGTTAAGGACTTTTTACAAAACGCCGAAGTCTTGAACTACCTCCAGCAGCGACAAGATTTTAATGTTGATCAAGCCGCACGCTGGACGCGAAAAGTGATCAAAATCATGGATACAAGTCAACTCATTCCCTCGGCTGCCGAAATGAGAAATGCCCTTCAACAACATCGCAGTGCCCCCTTGGCGATTTGGCTGGGTTTAATGCTAGATGACATTCCAGAAGCTCTGGTGATTGGTTCAAGTTTAGTGCATTCCCAGGTCAGTGTCTCTCTTATCGCAGGCTTATTTCTATCGAATTACCCAGAAGCACTTTCCAGTTCTGTCGGTATGATGCGACAAGGGTTTCCGTTTCAACGGGTTTTTAGTATGTGGAGCTCTCTCACTGTCTTTACAGGAGTTGGAGCTGCTTTGGGTAGTCTTTTTTTTGCTAGCGTATCGCCCTTTACCTTTTTTTTCGTGGAGGGAATTGCAGCGGGGTCAGTCCTGACTGTGGTCGTAGAAACGATGTTACCAGAAGCCTATATTAAGGGAGGGTCAATCATTGGCTTTTCAACTTTGATGGGATTTCTCGCTGCTCTTTTTTTTCAAACCTTACAGTAGGAAGAGTAGCGATCAGGACAACTATTGGAACGGACTTAAGAAGGTCATGCTGATTGATGGGAAAAATGAAACAGAAAGACTGACTGACGTATTGCTTGATGAGGTAATTTGTCTAATGTACAACATTGATCGCGACTATGATTTATGGCTGCAACAACAAGCTGATTTTTTACAACAAGGTCAATTTGAAGCCTTGGATGTAGATAACTTCTCAAAAGTATCAGCGTGAGCTGGATTAAAATAAAAAGATTGACACCCATTTCGAGAAAGAAAAATAATGACCACTCATTTTATTGAAGCCGAACTGGACCTTACCGAACAACCGTTCACTTTACAACAAGAAATTGAAGCTGAACTAGCCAAACGGGGGAAACCTCTGCGCTGGGCGATTACCAAAGTCGATGCTAGCGCGAAAAAAGTTACAATTGAAGCGATTGTAACGCACCAATAGTGGCACAGCGTCCTTTTACCGTTGTTTTAATCGTACCCACTGGGATTGGAGCCGCAATTGGCGGCTATGCCGGCGATGCGTTGCCGGTTACTCGCGCGATCGCGCAAATTAGCGACCGAGTCATTACCCATCCCAATGTCCTCAATGGGGCACAATTGTATTGGTCATTGCCAAATCTCTACTATGTAGAAGGCTATGCCTTAGATCAGTTTTCTGCCGGGCGTTGGGGCTTACGTCCGGTTCATCAAAATCGCATCGGCTTGATCTTAGACCAAAGCATCGAACCGGATCTGCAATTGCGTCATCTCCAAGCCGCAGAAGCCGTCAAAACCACCCTTGGGGTTAATGTGGGGACTTATGTGGTTACCGATGCCCCTTTGCATGTCCAATTGCGAACTGCCCATTCCGGGGCAAGTTGGGGAACCATTGGCCATCCGGATAGCTTACTCCGGGCTGCTGAAACCTTAATCAAAAAGGGAAATGTCAGCGCGATCGCTGTTGTTGCCCGTTTTCCTGATGATATGGAAGCTGATGCACTGGCTAACTATCGCCAAGGCAACGGTGTAGATGCCCTTGCGGGGGCAGAAGCCATTATTTCTCACCTCATTGTCCGTGAATTTAAAGTTCCCTGTGCCCATGCCCCTGCCCTGAATCCACTTCCCCCAGATTCTAAGGTGTCTCCTTGTGCTGCTGCTGAAGAATTGGGCTATACGTTTCTCCCCTGTGTTTTAGTGGGCTTAGCTCGTGCCCCGCAATTGGTTAATCCTCCCTACCTCTCCTCCGATTTGATCGCAGAGGAAGTGGATGCAGCGGTGATTCCTGCCGATGCAGCTGGCGGGAGTGCCATTTTAAGTTTGAGTCAATCATCAGTGCCAATTATCGCTGTAGACGATAACCACACTACAATGGAAGTTCCCCCGGAATCACTTGGCATAAAAGCCATTCGTGTTCAATCCTATGTAGAAGCTTTAGGGGTATTAGTGGCACAGCGTAGTGGAATCAACCCTGATGCGTTGCGCCGGCCGGTGTCATCGTTGTTTCGTCTGAATTAACAAAAAAGTATCGTGACTAATCCCAACAATTTTGAATTTGAACCCTTAACCCGTGCCCAAGTCTTGACGATTATGGGGATTACTGCAATCTTACTACTGATCGTTGCCAAAGCATGGCAGTTTTTAGGATCAGTCTCTTTGTTTCCTGTTATTTTCAGTTTTAAAGCCGTTTTAATTGGTTTGGGAAGCGCCGGATTAATTATTTTAGCCAGTAGTATCATTTATAAAATTTGGCCGGCGTACCGTCGCAGCGCGCAATACTATTTAGAATTAGTCCTTAAACCCTTAGCCATTCCCGATACGCTTTGGTTAGGACTATTACCGGGTTTAAGCGAAGAATTGTTATTTCGTGGCATTATGATTCCCGCCCTGGGTTCGGGGGTACTTGCTGTTATTATCTCGAGTGTGTTATTCGGTGTCCTGCATTTGGGCGGGGTTCAACAATGGCCCTATGGGGTTTGGGCAACCGCCGTTGGTTTTTTGCTCGGGATGATTATGATCGTTACTGGGAACTTACTGATCCCGATTATTGCCCATATTTTGACAAATTTTATTTCCAGCTTAGTTTGGAAGTTAGAGAAAAAATAAAGGTAGAGATGATTGGATCGAATACTCCGTAAAGTTTTCAGCCATTTTGAGGGGCAAAATTTTCCCGAAATTCCGTTTTATTCACACAAAGTCTCTCACCGAGATTTAGTTTGGAATTATTTTTCGATCGTCCAAAAAGGAAAATTCTGACTGGGGTTAATGGTTACCCCTTGGATATCATTCTGGGCAAAGGCATAATCAATGGTTTGCCAAAGGGGAACATAAGGCACATCCTGGGCAAGAATCTCTTGGATTTCTACGAAAATTTCTCGCCGTCGTTCTGGATCGCGCGATCGCGCCCGCTGCCCCCGAACGCGAGTGCGTCTCGTCGAGAAGGGCATCGCGAACCTTCCAAGTCGTGAACTGTAAATTTTGACCTAGAGGTGAGCTAATGAATCGTCAAGCCTATCCGTCCGACTTAAGTAATGATGAATGGGAGTTAGTCAAACCCTTAATCCCAGTCCATCAAGGTGTGGGTCATCCTCAAACCGTTGACCTCAAAGAAATCCTTAATGCTATCTTCTATTGGACCGATCATGGCATGAAATGGCGGGCGATGCCCCATGACTTCCCCTCTTGGTCAACGGGGTCTGACGACTATCGCCGTTGGGTCAAAACTGGCTTGTGGGAACAAATTAATGCTCATCTAGGGAAGTTGTTGGAGACAAAGGTAGCCGGGAGAGAGGAAGAACCAAGTCTGGTCATTATCGATAGTCAATCCGTGAGAACGGTGGAAACAAGGGGGATGAACAAGGGATAGATGGAAATAAACGAGTCAAAAGTCGCAAGCGTCATCTGGTCGTGGCTACTTTGGGAATGGTACTCAATTGCTTCGTAAGTGCGGCTAATGTAGCTGATGTCAAGGCGGCTGTGGTTGTGTTGGAACCCGTGTTAGAAGCCTTTGCCCGCATTGAGAAAATTCGGGCTGACCAAGCTGAAAAAGGCGCACTAGGAGCTACTCTTGAACAAGTTCATCACTGTGTGTTGGAAGTGACCAAGAAGCTGGGAGAAGGATTCACCGTGGCACCCTGGCGATGGGTACTGGAACGAACTCTATCTTGGCTAGAGAAGGCAAGACGTTTGTGTCGAGACGATGAGGTGTTGCCGGAAAATCATGAGGGGGTTGTTTATATCGTTATGATTCGTTTGATGCTGCGTCGCTTAACTGACAATCAGAGAAAACGAACTTCTTCTATCTCTCAAGCTGCTTAATTTAAATTTACGAACAGTCTCTAATAGTTAACATCTCAGCGACTTGATATTGCCTTTCATCTTTCCTGTCATATACTGCTTCTAGGATTTTGTGGGGTGTTAAGCATTTACCGCACGAAGTAATAACTACATACTTTTTACTAGAATCTAGTAAGGATTTTTAAAGCACTAAGAAAATTCTTACCATTTATTGTAATTTTAATTGTTATTTATTTTGATCGATTCATTTCGATTAAATTTTACAATATTTCACTGAAACTTTGCTTAGGTGAGTAACAATTATTACAAACCAAAAACTAATTATGAATTTAGTACAAACACCGATCAAAAAAATATTATTAATTCTATTATTTTTCCAGCTTTTTAGTAATCTTGGCGATGTATTCTCCCAGGCTTTTATTTACTATCTCAATAATGAAATTTTGAGAGGAAATAAAATGGATTTTAACGGTGAGAATGCCGATCAAATCTTCATGGGAAATAATAATATAAACATGAATAACAGTAGAAATTCAGGAGATTCTGTTATTGGTTTATCTTTTCAGGAAGAAACGGTTGAATTAGGAAATACGCCAAGGGTTGAAGACAGTACAGTTGCAGAATGGGAAAATTTTATTCCGATCAAGATCAATCTAGAATCAGACCTTCTATTTCCAAAGGTTAATCAACTAGCAGAAGAAATAGATAACTTTGATCTTGAAGCAGCTGATTCCTTCAGCATAATGAACCCTGACTATCTTTCAACCATCACTAGTAAGCTGAAAGATTTTGCTAATTCTTCAGAATTTTCTAAAGATATTGATCTAATTGCTAACGGTAGTTGGCATCTCGATGAAACAAGAACATTACTTAGGGATATCGATAATGTTGAAACTTTGCCTGATATTAGGGTTTTGCCTTTTAGAAATTTGCAAGCACGAGGTGCTTTTGGAGATGATACTATCTATCTCTCTCAAGAATTCCTGGAACAAAATCTAGATAATCCTCAGCAAGTTGCAGACATTATTTTTGAAGAAATTGGTCATTATTTAGATTCTAAATTAAGTCAAAAAGATGCTCCTGGAGATGAAGGAGCAATTTTTGCTTCCTTGGTGCAAAATCAGCATTTAGGGACTGCTGAACTTCATTCCCTCAAACAGGAGGATGATCATGCAACTCTTAATGTAGAAGGACAAGTAATTTCTGTTGAACAAGCTGCAAATGCCGATGATGTACAGGATACGGGAATCGTGCTTTACCGAGTAAATGCAGGGGGAGCAGAGATTGCCGCCCTTGATGGCGATCTCGCCTGGTCAGCCGATACAGCAGCTAGCAACAATCAGTATCTAGTCGAGGCGGGTAGTAACAAGACAGCGAGCTTTGCGGTTGAGCCCGGAACCACCGTTGCCGATACCACACCAGCAGCGATCTTCAATACGGAGCGCTGGGATGGGACTGCCGCCCCAGAAATGAGCTGGGAATTTCCCGTGGCTACCGATGGTTTCTACGAAGTGCGACTGTTCATGGGCAATGGTTGGAGCGGCACCAGCAATCCCGGGGAAAGGGTGTTTGATGTCGCCATCGAGGGCAATGTCCTGGATACTCTTAACGATATCGACTTGAGCGACCAGTTTGGTCATTTGGTCGGCGGAATGATTAGCAACACCGTCGAGGTTAGCGATGGCATTCTCGACATTGACGTCTTGCATGATGTAATTCAAAATCCCCTTATCAACGGAATTGAGATTATTGAGCTTACCGATGAGGAGACTCCGACCCCAGAAGTGAACCTCAGCGTTAGCCCCAGCACCGGCAGTGAAACCGACAGCACCGAAATTACTGTCACCGCCACAGCTTCGGGAGCGGTCTCGGGAGACCAAACCGTGGACCTGAGTCTGAGCGGTAGCGGAGTCACCCCAAGCGACTTTACCGGAACCATTCCCACGCAACTGACCATTGCTGATGGTCAAACTCAGGAGTCTTTTACTGTCAATGTCAACAATGATACCGAAATTGAAGGAGACGAAACCGCTACCCTTACCCTAAGCAATCCCTCATCCGGTCTGGCGTTGGGGACTACCCCCAGCGGCGAGGTGCTCATTAGTGATTCTGAAACATTTATAAATGCCTCTGTTGTTGACGAAATTGGGATGGTCGCAGTTACTGATTTTAAGGGAGTAGACTCCACAGGGAAGACGGATTCTACAGCTGGGATCCAGGAAGCCATAGAATTTGCTATTGTCAATAAGAAAACGCTCTTTTTTCCAAGTGGAACATATCTTGTTTCAAAAACAATCAACGCAGAGCAACTTCCTAAGAAGTGTGGCTTTCATGATGGTACCGGTGTTGCGGTAATGATTGGCAGTATGTCAGGAGAGCGACCAACTATTCAGTTGATGGACAATGCGCCGGGATTTGATGATGAGAAGGATCCTACACCTGTAGTCAAGATATTTCACCCGGATGGTAAAGTAAACTGTTTATTCGGTCATGGATTTCGGGGCATAAACATTGACCTAGGACAAAATAATAATGGGGCTGTTGGCATTTCTTTTGATGCCGCTCAAGAGTCATTTCTGGAAGATGTTACTATTTTTGCACGGGATGGATTTGCAGGCGCTACGGGTATACCCGGACGAGGTTCGGCATCAGGCAACATTACCGTGGTAGGAGGGCAATATGGTTTCTATTTGAAAAACACTAGCCTGGGTTCGAGTTTAGTCGGTGTGAAACTTGTTGGCCAGGAAAAAAATGCTATCTGGACTAATGTATATAGGGGTTTACAAATATCCGGGTTTCTTTTTAGCGACCAGACAGGTTCTGCCATTCAAGTGAGGGGGAAATCTGCACAAGCAGGATATATTGGTCTTACCGATGGTATAGTCCAGTTCAAAGAACCAGGAGTATTAATTAATCATAATCAAGAAAAGTCCTTTTCCTTGACAAATGTTTATATCGAAAACGGTACTTCCTTTTCGAATACCACAGGTTCTTCAGAACTATCTGGTATCGGTTGGGATCACGTTAAGTCATTCGTATCTTCTCCTTCAGATATAGGTGAGGGCGTTCCTTCTTCTGCTCTTATTGACGGTCAGAAAAACTCATTAAATTTGACCTCAAACATAGCCAATAATGTAGAAGCGCCCTCCCTTGAGCTCTATCGAGAAAATTTATGGCAGCGTAATCCTTCATTTGAGGATAAAACCTCTGTTCTAGCAACAGAATTTGGTGCTACTCCAAATGATGGCATCGATGACACCAAGGCTTTGCAAAAAGCAATCGATACAGTTGACCATGTATATTTACCAGCTGGAGAGTATCATGTCAGCCAGCCTCTAGTTTTAAAGGCTAACACGATTTTTCAAGGCGTTCCAGGATACCGTTCGGCCCTTATTGTCCGCGCTGAAGACTGGAACCCTTCAGCACGAACCTGGATTATTGATACTGTTAATGCGCCTGACGGAAAAGCAATAATCATGGATATTACCGGCGATACCGCTGACGATAGTCGGGTTGGTATGCTCAGATGGCGTATTGGTAAAGATTCCATAGTCCGAAGAATCAAAGCACAACAAGATGCCGGCAGACATGAACTTGCTGGTCCTATCTATCAAATCTCAGGTTCTGGTGGCGGGTCATGGTATAGCTGGACCGATCAATACAATATTTCAAAAGGTACTGACCCTGAAAAAGGACATCAACGGCTTTTGATAAGGGGTACCTCTCAGCCGCTAAGTATCTATGGCTTAAACCCAGAACGAGGAGGAGGAAATGAAGGAAGATCGGAGATTCAATATCCGTTTGTCAAAATTGAAAACAGTAAGAATATACGTATACTGGGAAGCAAAATTGAAGCGGAGGCAACTCCTTTTCTAATTGAAAACTCGAGTAATATTTTTATAGGAACGGCGTTCACTAATAAAAGTAACCCCGAGTCCGATTATCTAATTTTAAAGGATGTAAATAACATCGACATAAGAGGACTATACTGGCCTGGCACCACGGGAAAGCTAATTCGCAACTCTTCTGAATCTATCACTCTTTTTCGAACTGACTTTCTTGGAATATACAGCCTAGGTTCCTATGACTTTTCTGTTTTTTTCAGGTGATTTCTGGACAAAAAGATCTCCAGTAGATTAGGGGGCGATGCAACTTTTGGTAGTCTCTACAAAACAGTGGAAGTCGAGAATTTATGGGCCTTGCACTAATTAAATTAGAGATATTGTAATTCAAGCACGCGATTGGGCGAAGCCCAGTGGCAAAGCCGACCGCTCTTGATAACTGGATGACAATTGCTGCTTATCTCTCTTTTGTCAAAGTGGGTTCAAACCTTGATTTATCGTAGGCTGAAACTACGCAAATTCGTAAAATTATCCCAGAGTGACATAAGGCGGCCCAAATCGGACAATGGATTTTGGATGATTTGAGAGAGTTAATTGTCACCATCGCCAACGCTCCCTCGGATACTCCCTTAATTCCTCTCTAAAGGTTCAAATTTAATTATTCTGAAGCTGAAGAGGATTGCTTATAAAGGTAGAAAATCTAGATTTACTCAAAACTGCAACAACTTCATCATAATTTTCGATCTTATTTTCGTAGGAACCTAGAGAAATTTTCACTTTTTCACTTGTTAAAGTGCTGACTTTAGGTGACACTTTTAGGAAGTTTAAAACTTCCTCTAGAGTGTCATTTTTATTCGAACATAAAGATTCGTAGGAAATCTCAATACTATCATTAGGAATAGTTGACAGTAGTAGCCTAAAAAACTTTATGTTTAAATCAATAAATTTAAGTTTCTTAACTAGTGAATTAGGTTCAAGGTAAACTTTTTTAGTCTCAATAGCTTTAGTTATATGGACAATTTTATTGTTAACCATGTTTTCCCTAGAGATTAGGGTGTCAAGATAATTGTTTCGCACTAGATGAATAATCTTATAGTTGCTCTTAATTAGCGAGTACAAAACTTCGATCTGCTTGAATATCTGATCGTACATAATTTTAAAGCCAATAGTTGGGTAGTCCCCAGGATATTCATCGAAGAAAGTGTTGATGTAGCTAAATGTTCTCCATGGTCTTACCCCTGGATTTTTCTGACAGTAATCAAAATATCGAATCATATGAGGGTCATCTCGTACCGCGGGAGCTCGATACAGAAACATTTCTCCGAAACAACGCACTTGAGGATGGCTGCCAAGCAGACTTACAAACCAAGTTGACCCACTTCTTTGAGTCGTGATTACGCAAAATTTATTTCTTGACTGTGTATTCATAAAGTGAAATGTTTGATTTTTTGCCTAAAAAACGTTAACTTTCTTTTCGTATCTTTAGTGTTAATTAAAATTTGTAAGCTTCAAAAGCTTTATTCTCTATTCCCGCACTGCAAGATTTGAATCGGTTTTTGAGCTTCTAAATATAACAGCAAGTGAAGACCTGAATTGAATTCTTTCCAAATACTTCAAAATATTTTTCGAGATTTTAGCATAAAAACCTGCGTTTTATTTTTTCACCTTTTGAGGATTGAAATATTCCTTCGTACTATTGAATGTTTTTTTGCACCTAGGAGAAAAGAAATTGAGTTCTTTTTCTGGAGATATCCGGATGTCTGGGTGTTCAGACAAATAATGATAAAGTGTTGTAGATCCAGACTTAGGAGCTCCACAACCGATCAAATTGGGTAATGCCATAGTCTTCTTGTGCTACTAATTATATAGAGGTAAAAGGTGATATGAATACTTTACCTAAAACAGAGTCTTAAAAATCCCTGCTAATCACTTGAAAGAAATCAAGAGTTATGAAACATGCAGAGAAATATTTTTATCGATTCATCAGCACGGAACGATACTCAAGCAGTTCCCGATACCACTGTTCGGCATAACTTCCAAAGCGAATACTCATCTCCTCAATTGTAGGTCCATGAACATCAACTAAGAATCTTAAAATCTCTGGCTGTATTTTCCCAAGTAAACTAGATCGAGAATTAGGAGATTCCTTAGTGACCTCGCTTTCGCTTAGAGGCTGTACTCCAATGAACTTACAAATTCTAGATAGTAGGTCATGGGGACAAATCTTAATTTCTTCAAAAAAACCAATAAAGATATATTCATCAGAAAAGTATTTGTTGTATCGTTCAAGGATTGTCAAGTAATCGGATCTTGACAAGCAATCTTCGGAGCTTAAGATATCAAGTATCTCTTGATTGGAAACATTAGACATCTGTGTACCCCTTTGAGAAAATAGTCGTCTAGCTACTTGCGAAAAAGAACGATCAATTGGATTTCTTAGAATAAAAATTATTTTGAGATTAGGTTGTAATTCCTTTAGCCTTTGAATAGATGGTTCTGTCAAAGTTGAGTATGCAGGAGTAATGTCGCCAGTTTCTTTACCTGACTTAGAGGGAGCTTCAAACAAGCTTTTGTACCAATCTATACTTCCATCCATTTGAAAATATTTCCACCAAAATTTTAGATCCTCAGTAAGATTTCTCTGTCCATTGATACCCAGCCAGGTAGAACTGGCAAATGTACGAAACTTATATAACCTTTTGTTTCTATTAATTTTATATTTGTCGGGATTATGGCTTCTATCTAAAATATCAAAATAATGTAATTCTTTCATAGGGGGTAAATATATTTGTTTATGTCTAGATAGATTCTTGAATAGCCAAGTCGATCCTGAACGCTGAGCACCCACATAAATGAAAGAAGGGACTTCTGAAAGAGTAGTTTGTCGCATAATTAAACATCCAGAACAATACAATAACAAGAATAAAAGGATTTTTACGAAGAACTTAATAGGGTATTAAACCAACTCCTAAATGAAGGAGGTTTAATTATTCAATGGGAGCGAAAGCTGAAAAATAAAGGCAATTCTGTTATCCCAATTTAAATGCACAACAGCTTATATAATCCCTTGAATTGTTGATCTGAATCTTCCCATCGAGTTAACCAATTATAGATCGTTTTTCTCTTCACTTTTATAAGAATACATTACTGTGATTAAAATAGGAAATGAATTTTACATGCTTGCTTAGATAGGGGGAGTCAGTTTATCCGTGACCAAAGGAAATTTTGTAAGAAGATATAAAAACTAAATTTTCACAAAATTTCAGAGACTTTCTCATAATTTTAAATCGCATCTTCGTGAGAAAATTTGAGTTTTTTCGCTGCTATTTCTACTAATTAATCATTTCATTTTTCCTTGAATTTCTAAATACAAGAGCTAGAGAAAAAGTCAAACTACAATATAACACCCAACTTAATGCGTTATAATCAATCAGCTTAGACTCTGCCACATTAATTAAAATTATTAGAGTAAAAAATCCAGCAGGTAAATAGCTTTCGGGCAACTTGGCTTCCTTGAAATAAAAGACTGCTCTAAGCATATTTTTCCACAAACCAATTACAAGCAAAGTAACTCCTATAAAGCCAATGTGAAGCCATGACTGAAAAAGACCATTGTGAGCATGACCCGCACTCATACCTGCAGCATCTATTAGATTTAAGTCACTTCCACTTCCTCGCCAAAAGACCTCGTAACCATATCCTAATATAGGGCGTTTATTAATTGCTTCGATCGTGACTGCCCAAATATCAGTTCTGTTGGTTAGAGTTGGGGTTTCACCAATTAGTTCCATTGAGAAAGCAAAGTTATCGTGCACCAACGTAACTAAAATAAAAGTGCATAAAAGCAGTAAGATGCTTATAGGTAAAAGTTTAAATATACTACGAATCTTAATAAGGCTATAAATAGGAAAGGCAGCTAAAATGACCCCAAGACTTGCTAATGCTGTGCCCGACTGGGCCATAACTAGTAAAAACATTGAAACCAAAGCACCAACCAAGAAAAGTTGGCGATGCTTATCCATTCCTGCTGCCATCAGCAGAAATACAAGAGTGCTGATAACCATATTGATACCGAGCCCGTTTTTATGAGCGTAAACTCCACGCCATGCACTGTCAAGGAGACCATGGGAAATACCATAGCTTGGCAGAGCGATTACGAACAATAGACTGAGCACAATAATTAAAAAGTTAGACCAAGCCAATAACGATAGTTGTTGGCGAATGGTGTACCGAGAAGCTAAATAAATGCCAAACATGCTAGTTCCCAATAGTGCGATGGCACGCCTAAGAGTTAAAGCGGGTGAATCTGACCAAAAATATGATAAAAATACCATCCCTAACACTGGAAGAATAATAGTGTCATCTCGCAAAGTATTTAATACTTGCTTCCACCTCAAAACAACAAGTAAACCAAATCCAACGTAAGTAGCCATAAAGACAGCTACTATCAAACCAGAATCGGTTTGGACTTGAACGTTTTGGCTGGCTTTACCCCCACTAGCAATTAAACGAAGTAAAGCTCCGCTATAGATAAATAAGCAGATCACAGTATAAAAATATTCCAGACTGCTAAAACTTGGAAAATTTTTCATGACTCCAGTTTAGAATAATTAAGCAACGGTGGTCTTCAAATTTCGATTGTCTTTCGTAAAAAAAGCACGGATCTTCTCTCTTCTATCTCTGGTAATTAGCCACATTGCTAAGTACAGAAGGAAGTCTAATGGTCTTGGCTTACCTTTTCGAACTGCTTCAGACAAAAGAAACCAGAAAGCTGACCAGTCCCTTTGAGCCGAAGCTGGAGAAGCTACATGGGTCATCAAAAAAGACGAGTATGCCTGCTTTGTCATTAAATCTTTAGCGGAGTTTAACCACTCCAATGAATATTTCCAATCCGGTAATTGGCTAAGCCTCTTTTCTCCAACTCCTTCATGGGAATGCCAAAGTACCAGTGGTTCCGGAACATATTCTATTCCAAGTCCTGGTATAGAGGCGTTGACCCTGAGCAACCAGTCATAATCTTCGTGTTTGTTATTTTCGAATGGAAACTCTACCAAAAACTCTTTTTTGGTAAAGTAGGTAGATGGCAAAAAAGCCCCCTCTCCTTGAAACAAAGAGTTACGGACAAATAGATAGTCACTTAGATGTTCATTTCCTGAAGGCAATCGCCTGGGCCAGATAAAATCGGCTGATGGCGTTTTATTAATGTATCGGCTGACAACTATCGGACAAGAATACTTAGAGCTACGAGCGACGCTTAGCTGCTTTTCTAGCTTTTCAGGCATCCATTCATCGTCGTCATCTAAAAAGGCAACCCAGGTTGACTGGGCTACTTGGACACCAGCATTCCTTGCTCCAGCCAACTTCACATTTTGAGGCAAAACAATAAACTTAAACCTGGGATCTTCTACAGTAGACAAAATATTAGCAACCTCAGGATCGGGACCATCTACTACTACGATTACTTCGATGGACTTTAGGGTTTGGGATAGCGCACTATTGATGGCTCTCAAAACCAATTTGGGTCGTTTATAGGTTGGAATAACAACACTAACATCAGGAGTATTAGTCATAATTAAACATGTTTTACAACGGGAAAAGATATATTTGCTTAGCTAGTTCTTTTTAAGAAGTCTACAGAAGGAGCATCGCCCATCTCCTGTCCCACATTAATCCATTTCAGCGCACTAGAAGATGTGACAGCCTTAAAGTTGTGGCATGTTAATTCAGTTTGAAACCAATCGCCTAAAATGTTGAGGTCTTGATTGAACACTTGATGCAAATAGTCTAAGTTTTGCGGGTTAATCTTCGGTTTCTCGAGATTGCTGGCAAATAAGGTTTTCATTTTTTCTTGTAACCACTCTGGAGTTAGAGATTTTCGGAGGGAATTAAGAACGGGAGTCTTCCTCATAAACCTAATCCAAGGATACATAATAGGGCGGCTACTCGTTTTATTTCTAGGAGCCGTATTGAAGTCCCACTGAGGTTTTCCCGTGTAGCCTATAAAGCGGCACACTCTCTCAAGTTCATCTTGAGGAAACTGAAGGAGCCGCTCAAAAAACATCGGCAGTATTTGTTCGGGGCCATACTTTGTGAGAAAGGGCTTTAGCTGCATTGAGTACAAGCTAGAGTCTATAAGTTGAGGGTAGTCATGTATTGCTTGGTTAATATCAATTGTTATGTTTCTTAGGAGATACTCGTGAAGGAAATGTGAAACCAATCTATCTACAGGATGTCGCATGATATAAATCAGCTTTGCGTTTGGGATTAGCTCATACATCCGGTCAACAACATGAGGGGAGTGAGGTAACTGGGTATAGGTAGTAGCCGCTTCACCACACAAGTCGTTTGGCTTGGCTGCTGAAAACTTACTTCGATACCAGTCGCTACCTTTTGCAAAATTTTTGTCGTAGCTGAAATAGTACAGCTCTTTCGGGTTACTAACCATGTAGATACCTGGCTGTTTTCCTAACTGAAAGCTCATTGTTGTAGTAGCAGCCTTCATGGCTCCGATAAATAAAAAATCAGGAAGTTTACCTTTTTTCGCCATTAACATGTTTCAATACCTATTAACAGAAGCTATATAACAAAAAATATGAAGCCGATATATACTCATTTTAGGCTTTCAAATTCACACTGGTTCACACTGTTTTGTAATTTTTTGATTGGCAAACGATTTACCTCCTTCTAGGAAGAATTTTACTGGTCAACAAGAATAATAAAGATGTCTGCATGTGGAGGCGTTTAGCAGCAACATAGTCAGTCAATGCTCTGTTTACAATTAGCGAGGTAAATGTAGCCAAAGCGGCTCCTAAAAAACCTAGAGTATATATGCCTAAAATGTTTAATATAAGGTTGAGCGTTGCAGTAAACCCCCTTATTTTCGCACTGTCATCCTGATACCCTGTCATATCAAGAAGCTGAGTTACTGGCCCAGATGTTGATTTGATAAACATACTGAAAGCTAAAATAATAAGAACTCCCTGAACCGCAACAAATTCAGGTCCGAAGTTTTCTAGAAGTGGTTTTGAAAAAAGAACTACACCCAACAGTATGATTAAAGAAGGCACTACAATAGCTTGGCCAGATCTAAGCATAATTTTTTGCAGTTTCTCAGTGTTATCTTCTGCATAAGCTTTTGAAATTATAGGAGCTGAAGAAGCAGTAACACCGGTTAAAAGAAAGCCTATAAGGCCAGCTGTTCTTACGGCGACGTTGTACAAACCAACCTCTTCAGGACCTCTTATAACCCCAAGCATCACAATGTCTGACTGAACTAACAGGTTATTGAAGCATGCTGCTAGCAACAAAGGGAAGGATACTCTTAACAGCCCTTTTAAGTCATAAACAGGCTCTGTACCCCGTACTACGGAGGACAGCATAGAGTGTACTATCCAGAACTGACTTACCAAAATAAAACAAAGAGCAAAAAAGCTGACCCATAGGATATTTAGGGAACTCAGAGTCTGCTGGGGTGAGCCTATAAAGTATAAAAAAGAAGCGCCTATAAGGATTAGTATAGGCCTAGTGAGTATCATTGGCGCAAATGCGGCAGACATGTTGCGAAATCCCTGCATTATGCTCATGTTTATCTGAATTGTTGCCACAAGCGGCATGAGCCAGATTCCCAGCAAAATTACTTCGAAGTTAGCAATAACACTTTGAGTATTTATCAGATAAACAATCGCTGAAGCCAAGAAGGATAGTACGGTGCTTGCTGTAATAACCAAACCCAAACTGCTGTAAACAACTCCTCGCAAACGACCCATTTCTCCTTTAGCCCTGTATTCAGGAATAAAGCGAACTAAGGAAGACCTCAACCCAAGCTGAACTGGTGTAGTTGCAAGAGTAGCCCAAATAATTACATATACATACAGACCGTACTCTTCAACACCCATCCACCTTGCTAGTAGAATTTGATCGAAATAGCCTATTCCTCTTCCCAATACCTGGATTAATAATACTGTGCTAGCCCCTTTTAATAGTGGCTTTAATATACTCTGTTTATTTGAGTTATCTAATGTCCATGAAAGAATGCGCTTGAACATGTCTAAAAAAATGTTTTCAAAGATTACTTCTAATTTTCCATATCAAGCGAAATATTTGACGAGATAGAGTCGAAACTAGACATTATAATGAATTATTCCATCTTGAAATTTTTGAACTGCTTTCTAACTCGCAAAATTGAGTAAAATATTTTCTCTACATTCTCAATAAAACTCAGTGAACTTAATATAGCTTTCCACTGCAGGTCTTTTGAATAGTTCATGAAGGTTGAAAACGGAGTATTGTTATCAACCATTCCATCAACGCTATACCCCAATAGCTTCATTTCATTCCAGGCAACCCATGAAAATCGCTTCTTCCTGCTTTCTGGCCAGCTTCTCCACCGCTCTTGGGGTTTAAAATCGCTTTTCTTCTCTACAACTTTCCATCCAGAAGATTGCCAACCAGATTGATGAATTTCAGTGCTAGTGACATTTTCCGAAGAACCAAACACAGGCAGGCTTTTTGACTTCTCAAAGTCATAGCTAGATGGGTTTAGCTTTAAGAAGCTAAAGATATGTTGCATCGTCGAATCAAAGCCGTTCAGTAAATCTTCATACTTAATAATTATATATTGATTGCTAAAGATAGAATTTTTGTGGTATCGATTGAATTCAATGATGGTCTGGGCTGCTTCAACCCATCTTTGCATCGTAAATTCGTAGTTTGAACCGAAAGAACGAACGTTAGACTCAACGACATCGCGACCATCTCGAATAAGAATAATCAATCTGGCTGTTGGAAAAAACTCAAAAAAATAAGGTAGGTTTCTAACATTAGGTGTTTTTGTAAGCAAAGGTTTGTCTACCCCATCAGGCTCAAGACTCTTGAGAAAATCTAATAAACCTTTTCCTAAAGATGCTCGAAGACGTTTTTGTAACACCGAGTTTTCTTGTTCTCTTTCTGGATTCTTTTCATACATGTGACCATGAAGACACCAGTAGCTTCCAACGTTTTTTACATACCTCTCTAAAAGATTTGAGTTAGCAATTAAATGGTCTTCTGCCATAACTTTTGAATTAACGCCTTGGCATTGCGGATGTAACTCTAGCAAATTGTATAAAAAATTTGTTCCACTTCGAGTCATAATGCCCGCAATAAAGATGGGGGACTTATTTGAATATAATTTAGGCTCATCAAACTCAATCGATTTAGAAGTTAGGTTTGTGTTCATCAGTCTTATAAATTAATAGTCAAATCTAGTTTTCAAGCAGACAAAGCAGAGTTGCGAGTAATGATAATTTTTAAAGATGAAATTTGTTCGATTTGGACTTTCTTTGAGGGTAGAGAAAAAGCAAGTGGATATCATCACCAGGAATCTCAACCTCCTCGTAAAGTTGTTACGCCTAACTTGCTCATAAAGTTTCTAAATTTAACAGAAAAGATTAGCCGAAAGTTTTTCACTAAGAGTGGGAGCCCTTTTTGAAAACCCATAGCTTTAAAGGTATCTACCGTTTTTCGATATAGAAGCCTCGAGCGATGAGCTTCTAAACTAGCAAGTAAAAGAAACTTTATCTCTGAATCTCTAATATCTTCTTCCTGGAGAGTGGACTCGAGGACGAAACAGACGTTCTCAAGATATTTTATCCATACGCCAGAATTATTACTTACAGAATCAGGCCTGATTAAATAATAATAAAGCGGCTCCGGATAAAGAATGAACTTCGCTCCGCGGCTCAAACATTGTAGTATAATACCAAAATCTTCCCCATAATTGCGCAGTTCAGGTCTGTAACGGATGCCTTCACTAATTAGAAATTCTCTTTTGAAAAGAGGTTTCGAGTAACCCAAATGCAGACCGGCCTGACCCATAACATCGTTCTTTATGAAATATGCAGCATCGAATAACTTCGGAGACTTAACTCTTACTTTACTTGGATTAAACCAGGTTTTATAAGGCTTATCATCTACATCTTCGCTGTTTACGTACCACTGATTGTCTGCAACTATGTCTGCTCCATATTGAGTCCCGACTTTAAGAAGGATTTCCAACCTGTCTGGAGCAAACCAGTCATCCGCGTCAAGTATAGCTATCCACTTACCCTTAGCTTGTTCTATAGCTAGATTGCGTGCTGCTGCGCCACCTCCATTTTCTGATTGCTTAATTAAGCAGACTCTTGGATCCATTACACTTTTTACAATTGCCGCCGTAGAATCAGTTGAAACGTCATCGACGACAATTAGTTCAAAATTTTCGAATGTCTGCTTTAGTACGGAATCTATAGCTTTTAGAATATATTTCTCGGCATTGTAAGCTGCGATAATTACAGAAATAGTGGGATTTAGTTTCAAGTCTTCACCTTTTATCATGTGTATTTACTGATTGATAGAGTAGCGTTTTTGAGGGCCTTTCTACTTTTCAGACGCCCTCTGAGGATTGAGCACTGGCCAATCTTTACTTTGGAACTCTAGAAGTCAAATAGGACCCAATTTCGATTTTGATAGCATGCAAAAAACTTGTACGATGAGCTTCCTGATTAATAAGGTTTAAGCCATCAATAACACGGTAAAAATTCATTTCCATCTTAGAAAGCTTTTTGTTTGATTCAGGAAAATGGGTTGGATAATTAAGGCTTCTCAAGGTACTTCCTGCAATAGATTCTATCTTCTCAAGAGTTACAGAATCCATACTTGTAAGATACTTTCCTTTATTATCTAATTTGATTTCTTTATAACCTTTAGCTTCGCCAATATTTTCAGGAACCGTGGATAAAGTTAGCATTGAAGAGTCAAATTCAACACCTAGAAAGTGACAACACTTAGCCAGGATCTTTTCAGGATCTTGTAAAAGTTCTTCATACTTAATTTCAAAGTAGTCATCTTTAAATGCCAAGGAATCAGACCTTGCTTTCTCAATACTATCAACCCATCGTTGAGAAGCCCTGAGCTTGTTTTTCTTCCAAGCTTTGTACACCGACAAAGCGTAATCCCTCACATCTCGAATAATGTGAATAAATTTGCTTTGTGGAAAAAGTTCCTTAAGAAGTGGTAGATAGTTGATATAAGAAGTTGATTTATCTCCCCAAATTAAATTAGTAGAATTATCGATACCAGTATCGCAGCGAACTAATCCCTCATAAACCCCCTGGATTGTAAAATTCTTGCACATTGAATACCACCGGTCTCGTCTCTGAATAGAGTCAAGTTTTTTTGTGTAAATG
Organism: Cyanobacteria bacterium GSL.Bin1; assembly: GCA_009909085.1. Classification (NCBI taxonomy): domain Bacteria; kingdom Bacillati; phylum Cyanobacteriota; species Cyanobacteria bacterium GSL.Bin1. Next base: position 19,215 of record JAAANX010000174.1, read on the forward strand.
AAATACGGACTCTTCTGCATGTGTCGATAAAATTTTGAAAATGCCTTCGGATCTGACAAATTATCGAACTCATGCCAAACTTTTACCCAATATGGTAAAAAATGCGTCTCTGCGTCAAGAATATGAATTTGTGGATGCCCATCGAAAAGAGTCCTAAGAAGCTTAGTCCCCGATCTTTGCATCCCTATAATAAATAAGGGTCCACCGAGCTCAGTATTTAAAGTCATTTTCCAGTCTATTCAATTTTTTTGCGTCGCTTTTTTCAAAAATAAATATAATGGTCGTAGCCATAAGCGCTCCCAGTAAACCTCCGATCATCAAGTTTTTCTTTATTGAAGACGAGGAGCTAGTTGGTATTGCCGCTGCCTGAAGCAGTGATACGTTTCCTAAAATCTGATCTTCGGCAATTCTTAGCTGCTGCTGCTGCTTCAGCAATGATTGATAGTTTTCTTGTGCTGCTTCAGTCCTTCTTAATAACTCCGCTTGCTTTTGCTCCAGGATAGGAATGAGGGCAACTTGTTCGTTGTAGCTATCACGTTGATTGTTTAAATTTTCTAATCTTTCTACTAACGTTGAAATTTGAACTTCTGATCTCAGTAGTTCGGCAATTAGAGCCTGCTTTTGCTCTCCCACCTGAAGAAATCTCTCAGGCACTTGAGAATTAATACCAGGAGCTATCTTATCAATCTCTTGTTCTAGCAGAAGATTCAATTTCTTCTCTCGATCTCTAACTTTTTCTAAAGCCGGGCTACCGTCTACAAAAACTTCTTGCTGAATTGCCAGTTCCTGCCGAGTAGCCTGAAGATCTTTTAATACTGCTTGCACGCCTGAGGATTGGCTCAAGTCACTTACAATAATTGCTTCTTCGGGAGTTAATTCAAGTCTGAGCCCCAAATTATTTGAACGTGCCCTAGCTTCCTCAAGTTTTGCTTGAGTAACTAAAATTTCCTCGTCCATAGTTTTGATGAGCGCAAGCAAGTTTTCAGACTGTGTCTCTAGTGAGACAATGTTGTTTTGCTGCTTAAAATCTCTTAATGCATTCTTATTTTCGCGAACCAACCTTATCGCTTGTGAAAGCTGTTGTTCAATTAAAACTCTAGTTCTAAAAGCCTCTTCCTTAACTGACTCCAAGTTTGACTTGATATAAACTTTAGCCAACTCATTGGCAATTGCGGCAGCTCTTCTAGGATCTTGACTCTCGTAAGTCAACTCAATAATGTCTGTACCTTTAATAATGTTGACTTCAAGGTTCTCAGCTAAGCTTTGAGCATCCAATGGGTTCTTCTCTCGATCCACTAAATTCAAACTGGTGATGACCTTTTTTAAAAGCGGGTCAGAGGAGATAATTTCGCGTTCAGTCACAAGAGGATTTTGGTCTGAGACTACTGTTTCAAGATCCTGCGCACCTTCTCCTAATCCAGTTAAAAGAGAAACTCGATCGACTTGAAACAAAAGTCGGGCGGTAGCCCTGTATACCGGCTTTTCCCAAAGTGCCAATAACAACGAAGCACCCATAACTACAGCAAAGACCATAGCAGCTGCTATCCAATGACGCCTGACGGCGGCTAGATATCGCTTGACGTCTAGGTCAAAATTCTCGTTATCATTTTGCTTCATATCCATCTGTAGCAACTCCAACTATTTCTAAGTTTGACTCTGCCTATGAGCTGTCACGCATTTAAACGACATTAATAGAATTACCCTTAGTGGTGCAGAAAAGTCCTGCAAGGCTTATTGTGCAAAGAGTATCAGTCAGACAGAGGGTTGGCAAGAGGAGCCGCTTTATGAGATGCTCAAGTTTCCTAACTCAGAGTCATCACTA
>JAAANX010000175.1 GCA_009909085.1 Cyanobacteria bacterium GSL.Bin1
CAATAAAACTTTTCAGTGATAAATAAAGTATAACACAAATAGATCAGGCTTCGTTCTAAGTTCGCTCTCATCCCCCATCTACTTCGTTAAGATGGGGGAATTCTCGCTCACGTCGTTAAAAAGCTGAAAAATTCACAGTCCTAAATCGACTCCAACGCGATGAGCACAAGCAAACCCAGAAAAAGCCACAGCATTTAATCCTTGTCCCGGAAAGGTGCTATCACCCACGCAATATAAGCCTGGAATTGCCGTTTGATTAAAGGGCATTCCCAATAATCCCAATAATTTTTTCTGGGGAATCGGACCATAAGTGCCATCGTCTCGTCCTAGAAAACGGCGATGAGTGCGAGGGGTTCCCACTTCTTGATAATCGAGTGCTGTTTCTAAACCCGGGAATATTTTTTCTAAGCGTTTAATAATTTTGGCTGCAGTTTCTTCTTTTTTGCGCTCATAGTCTTGTGGCGATAAGCCTTGCCAATCTTCGATCCAACTTGGGGTAAAGGTATGGAAAATGTGACAACCCGGTGGGGCGAGACTGGGGTCTAATAAAGTGGGAATTGAAAGGAAAATTGTTCCTTCTGCTTCTTCCATTTTGTCCCAATTTTCTAATAAGATATGATGACAATCGCTACCTTCGGGAACGACGCCAGCTTTAACACCTAAATGTAAACTTAAAAAGCTTGGAGATTTTTGATAGCGTTGTTGCCATTTTTGTTCTTTTTTTGGCAAGGGGTTAGTGGGTAATAATTTTTCAAAGGTATCCCAACGTGTGGCATTAGAAATAATTCGTTTTCCTCGGTATTCTTTACCATCAGCTAAACGAACACCGACTGCTTGATTGTTTTCTAAAATAATTTCTTTAACCCGAGCTTTGTATTGAATTTGTCCCCCCTTTTTTTCTAACCCTTCCACTAATTTTTGAGCGATTTGTCCGACGCCGCCTTTGGGATAATTAATGCCCCCATAATGCCGATCTGAAAAAACCATTCCGGCATTAATCATGGGTGTCTTTTCGGCAGGAACCACGGACCAGCAATAACATTCAATATCAATAAAACTTAGCAACGTGGGATCGCTAATATAGCGTCTTGCAATATCGCCAACATTTTGGGGGAGATATTTGACTAATCCTAAACAAGCGAAGGGATGCTGGAAAAAGACTCTCGTTAAATACCGGGGTTCTTCGAGAGAGAGTAATTCCATGGCATTGAGACAGTTGAAAACCTGCCAACATTCATCATAAAATTTACGAATCCCTTCGGCTTCATGGGGAAATTGGGTGATGAGTTCTTGCAGAAAGTGTTCGTAGTCGCGATGAACACGAATTTCTAAGTGATTGGGAAGATGGTAATCAATTTGAACGGGATCAGGAATGGTTTCAATTGATGTGTCTACCGCCGCTAAAGCCCGAGTTAAAAGATTAGTTGTTCCTTGAGAACCAAATCCAAAAATCATGGAAGCCCCGACATCAAATCGATATCCTTGACGTTCAAAGTAACCCGCACTTCCTCCGGGAATAATATATCGTTCTAAAACCAGGACATTCGCTCCTTTGGCGGCTAGTTGGGTGGCGGTTACTAAGCCGCCAATTCCAGAACCAATAATGATCGCGTCGTATTGTTGATTCTCAGAAGCAGCGTGCGACGGGTTATGAGAAACAGTAGTCATCACCTAATCTTTTGTTCTCTTGCGTTCAATGTCTTTTCTAGTTTAATCCTTGATTCGTGATTTTTTGAAAGAAAAGAGATGGGGCTGAACCAACCCCACCTAAGCTTCTTAACGAGAGGAGAACACTGGTGATAACTATAGCTTTATTGAAATAAACTGTCAATACTATTCAGAATTATTTGCAATTAAATTTGCGATTTTTCTGAAATGCTGCTTGAGATCAGATGGGGAAAAATCATTTTCAAAGTCTGCGCGATCGCTGTATGATCAGTTGAGATTAGAATAGAAGCCGATTTAAGATGAGCTTTCAACTGCGCGTTTACGTTCCCGATCACCCTCTAATTAAACACTGGTTAGCGGTAGCGCGAGATCAAAATACCCCCAACGCTCTCTTCAAAAGTGCGATGACAGAATTGGGACGTTGGCTGACTTATGAAGCCTGTCGTCACTGGTTAGTGACAGCAGAGACTCAGGTGGAAACGCCATTAGCCCCTTGTCCAGGAACGATGATTAACCCGCAAGTTCCCATTGCTGTTGTGCCCATTTTACGAGCGGGGCTGGCCTTACTCGATGGCGCGCAAACTTTACTGCCGCTATCTTCGGTGTATCACTTAGGGCTTGTGCGTAATGAGGAAACCCTAGAAGCCAGTTGTTATTTAAATAAGTTACCGGAGAAAATGGATGCAGAAACCCGTGTCTTAATCTTAGAACCCATGTTAGCCACAGGGGGATCGATTATGTTGGCTTTAGATGAGCTAACACAGCGCGGTGTGAATCCAGAACTGTTACGCATTGTTTCTGTGGTGGGCGCACCGCCAGCTTTGAAGCAAATTGGTGAAAAATATCCGCAATTAAGAATTTATACCGCTTGTGTTGATGAAGACTTAAATGATCGCGGTTACATTGTCCCTGGTTTAGGGGATGCCGGCGATCGCGCATTTGGAACCCAGTAAGGAAGGAGAGGATTATGAGTGAACGAGACGGATTTGGTAGTGGATTTTTAATTGGAACCTTAGTGGGAGGCGTTGTCGGGGGTGTCATCGGCGCAATCGCTGCTTCCCGCCAAAAAGAGTCGGAACAGGGTTTAACAACCGAGCGTACTTCTCAAGTAGAAGGGGATGAAAGTATGGAATCAGCCCGTCGCAGTTTAGAGGACAAAATTAGTCAGTTAAATCTCGCCATTGACGATGTGCGAGAACAATTAGGGGGAGTCAACTCGAAGCAAAAGGAAGAATAAATAATGCTTCTTTCTTTAGGTAGATTCTGATCAGATGGCTTACTCAATCAAAATCTTGGTGCTATAATTTGTAACAGCGATAACAAAACTAAACATAACCCTCGAGATTATTGATGTTATTGCGCTAATATAGTTTTCCTTGAATTGAAAAGAACTGAGCGCAAGATAGAAGATGATGCCTCTCATTTTTGCTCTAATTACTGGACTCGCTGCTGTCTACTTTTACTTCAACACAAAAGAAGAAATGTTGAAGATTGCAGCCGGTTTCGTAGCTGTTGCCTGTGTGTTATCCGGTTTATGGTTTGCTCCTTTACTAGTTAAAGTATTGGTTGTTGTCATCCCCTTTGTGGGAGAAAAGCTGCAGTAACAATACCTTACTTTTCCCGGTCAAGTTGGCATTCTAACCAATCGATTTCATTTTGAATCACAGCTAAATAACGATCACAAGCGACAGCCGCGTAATGATCATTCGGCTTCGGTTCGCACTGCTGCTCTTGTAAGCGGGTACGACAGATCATTAAACGTTGCTGCATCAGATTAACTCTCTGTTGCGAGTGCAGATGATTAAAAAAGACGAATTTAATCATAAAGCGCGATCGCGCATTGACCCAACTTTCTTGGGGCTGCTCTAGCATTTTTTCATGAAATCGCGCTCTCCCCTTATTGGTGATCGTGTAAATTTTCCGCTTTCCTCCTGCTTCCCCTTCGCTAATGGATAAAGTGAGGAAACCTTGCTGTTCTAAACGTTTGAGCAGGGGATAAATTGCGCCGTAATTCACACTAATACAACCACTAATGAATTGCTCTAATTGTTGTTTGAGTTTATAACCATGAAGTGGTTCTTTTTGGAGCAATCCTAGGGTCGCTAATTCCAACATTAATATATCAGTCTGTTATACTAAAAGGCAAAATTGATAATTTTATTTTTATTTAAGAATTGGAAAAAAACAGTGATTTTCCTCTCTCTTGGGAAAGAAGCCAAGACTTTCTTTCACCCTCTACATTAAATAAGTAAAAAGACTCTTTAACACATAGCACAGATTATGTCACAAGCGGCTGATTCAAATAATAATAGTGAATCAACTTCCTCGGAACAACCCACTTTGCCCCCCCGATCAGGCAAGCCCTGGCAGCGCGGTGCCATCGCCCTCGGTATGCTTGCCATCCTTGGCGGTGCGGTTTGGGGGGGGCGGCAGCTTTTAGTAAACGATTCACCATCCCCTGCTGCAGCACAACCCCAAGGTTCACAAGCGATGCCGGTAAAACTACAAAAACTAGAGACCAGGACGCTCATTGATAGTTCTCAATTTGTCGGCACTTTGGAAGCAAAAGAACGAGTCCTCCTACGTCCGGAAACAGCAGGACGAGTTAGCCGTATCTTAGTTGAATCTGGTGAGCGTGTTGAGGTGGGAACCCCGATTATTCAGTTAAGCCCCGAACGCACTGAAGCGGAAGTGAATCGCGCCCAAGCCGAGGTTGAATCAGTCCGGTCAGCGATTCGTACGGCGCAAGCGGAACTCGCCGCTGCCCAAGCCGACGTGAAAAGTGCGCAATCGGAAGTGAATCTGCAAAACGAGGAATATCAGCGGACTCAATTTTTGGTCTCAGAAGGGGCACAAGCGCAACAACAATTGGATCGAGTACAGCGCGACAGAGAATCTGCCCTCTCGCAATTAGAAGCCGCTCAAAAGCAAGTTAATGCCGCGCGATCGCGCCTGGAACAAGAACGCTCCGCGTTAAATCGTGCTCAAGCTGAATTGGAAGTGGTGCGAGAAGACCTGAAGGATAATCGTATTTTATCTCCGATTAATGGGACAATTGGTGATATCAATATTGAAATCGGCGAGTATGTTCAAGCAGGAGATAATCTGACTGTTATTAGTCAGAACGAAGTTTTAGAATTGAATCTGCGGATTCCGATCGAACAAGCGGGTCGGCTGCAAAAAGGACTAACCGTTGAACTGACTACTGCCAATAGTGAACAGCCCTTAGCAACGGGTCAGATTAGCTTTATTGCGCCACAAGTGGACATGGGAGCGCAAGCCGTTTTAGCAAAAGCTGTTTTCCCTAACCCCAACGGCAAACTCAAAGACGATCAATTCGGTCGGGCAAAAATTATCTGGGAGGAACAAACTGGTGTTTTAATTCCGACAACTGCCGTCTCTCGCTTGGGGGGGCAAACCTTTGCCTTTGTTGCTCAGCAATCTGAAACAGGCGATCAACTCATCGCTAGACAAAAAGCCGTGGAATTGGGATCGATTCAAGGCAATAGCTATCAAGTGAGATCTGGTTTAAAACCAGGAGATACATTAGTGACCTCCGGTATTCTTAATCTTTCCGATGGGGCAGCGATTATGCCTCAATCTGAAAGTCAGCAATAAAGCACTGGTATTGAAACTGATGCTTTGTCTCTTTAGCGGTTGTTCTTTCTACTGGAGAAAAAATCAAGAAGAACTTGAAATTAGGGACAAAACATAAATAACAAATTATCCGTAATGAATCACCCAACCCATGTTTGTTAACTACTTTATTAAACGTCCCGTCTTCGCTACTGTTTGCTCCCTGATTGTTTTAATTGTGGGAGCAATTTGTATTCCTATCTTACCGGTGGCGCAATATCCAGATATCAGTCCGAAACAGGTGACCGTGCGCGCTAACTATACTGGCGCTGATGCCAAAACGGTGGAAGAAACCGTTACGACCGTTTTAGAACGGGAAATTAACGGGATTGACGGGATGCGCTACATGAGTTCTAGTAGCACCAATAGTGGGATTAGTTCCATTACCGTTACCTTTGAAGCCAGTCGTAACCAAGACATTGCTGCGGTCGATGTGCAAAACCGCGTCTCCCAGGCTGAGCCGTCGCTACCTCAACCTGTGATTCAGAATGGTGTTGAAGTGAGTAAAGAATCGAACACCATTTTGATGGGGTTTGGACTCTTTAGCGAAAATGGGGAATATGACAATATCTTTTTAAGTAATTATGCTGATTTATATCTCGTCGATGCCTTAGAACGGGTGGAAGGGGTTGGTAATGTGCAAATTTTCGGGGAACGGAGATATGCAATGCGGATCTGGCTGAACCCTGATCGTTTAGCCGGGCGTAATTTGGTAGCGCAAGATGTGATCGATGCCCTAGAAGAACAAAATATTCAAGTGGGAGCCGGACAAGTGGGACAACCCCCGGTTCCGGGCGATCAACGCTTTCAAATTAGCTTACGAGCCGATACCCGTTTAGAAACTGTTGCCGAATTTGAAGATTTAATTGTTAGTACCCAAGACGATGGCACCTTGACTAAACTCAAGGATGTGGGACGAGCGGAGTTAGGGGCACAAGACTATAGTTCCTTCTTACGGTTTCGAGGCAATGAAGCCGTTGGCTTAGGCATCTATCAACAACCGGGGAGTAATGCTCTGGATGTAGCAGCAGGGGTCAAAGCCAAAATGAAAGAACTGGCTCAGGAGTTTCCCTCCGGAATGACCTACGATATTGGGTTTGATACCACCGACTTTGTGAAGCAATCCCTGATTAGTGTAGTGCAAACCCTCTTACAAGCGGTGGTTTTGGTGGTCTTGGTGATCTTTGTTTTTTTACAAGATTGGCGGACTACTGTTATTCCAGCAATTACGATTCCTATTTCGTTAGTTGGGACGTTTGCTTTTGTTAAGCTGTTCAATTTCTCGATCAACAGCTTAACTTTATTTGGGATTACCCTTGCCACAGGGATGGTGGTCGATGATGCCATTATTGTGGTGGAAAATATTAGTCGGAAAATTCAAGATGATGGCTATCCGCCGCGACAAGCAGCAATGGTGGCGATGCGGGAGTTGACGGGGGCAGTAATTGCTACATCACTGGTCTTGATGGCAGTGTTTATTCCCGTTGCTTTCTTTCCAGGAACCACAGGTGCTCTCTACCGACAGTTTGCTTTAACCATCGCTTTCGCGATCGCGGTTTCTACGTTCAATGCCCTGACCTTAACCCCAACCCTGTCTGGCTTATTATTGCGACAAAAAATGCCCAGTCGCGGGATTTTTGCCGTTATTTTTGGTTGGTTTAACAATTTTCTCTCCGGCGTCGAACGAGGCTATCGCGGACTGATTAATTTCTTTGCCCGTATTAAATTTATTATTTTAGCGGGATTTGTTGCCTTATTAGTGTTAACGGGATGGGTTTACCAACAAGTACCGCAAGCCTTCCTCCCGCAAGAAGACCAAGGGTATTTTATTACCATTGTTCAGGGACCAGAAGGGGCATCGTTGGAATATACCAGCGATGTGATGGCAGAAATTGAGCAGTATTATCTCGATATTCCGGAAGTCCGAGCAACGTTTGCGGTGGGGGGCTTTGCTTTTGGGGGCAATACACCGAACCAAGGGGTAATTTTTACGCCGTTGATTCCCTGGTCGGAACGAACTCAGCCCTCGCAATCGGCAGAAGCGATTATTAATCAGGTGCGGGGTAAGTTAATGAGTCTGCCAGAAGCAAATGTCTTTCCGGTGAACCCACCAGCCATTCGAGGATTAGGAACCTTTGGCGGGTTCCAATTTCAGTTACAAGACCGTCGCGGCAATCTGGACATTAATGAATTTGTGCAGAGTCTGGGTCCCTTATTGGGAGCAGCCAACCAACACCCAGATATTGCCGGTGCCTTTAGCCGTTTTGCTGCCAACACCCCTATTTTAGAGTTAGATGTCAATCGCGATCGCGCAAAAGCCCTGCAAGTAGATATTAATGACATCTTCAGCACCCTCCAAACCTATTTTGGTTCCCGTTATGTCAATGATTTCACTATGAGTCGCCGGAACTATCGCGTTTATGTGCAAGCAGATGGCGAATTTCGCGATAATCCCGAGGAAATTAATCAACTCTACGTTAAATCGAATAATGATCAGATGATTCCCTTGGGCAACTTAGTGACGATGAGAGAAACTGTCGGGGCGCAAAGCATTAACCACTACAACACCTTCCGTTCCATTGAAGTTAACGGTGAACCGGCACCGGGTTCCAGTTCTGGGGAAGCCCTCGCCGCAATGGAACAAGTAGCTGAACAAACCCTAGCCCCTGGATTGGGCTATGAATGGTCAGGAACCTCGCTAGAGCAAATTCAATCTGCGGGACAAGCCCCGATTATTTTTGCTTTAGGTCTAATTTTCGTGTTTCTCGTTTTAGCCGCCCAATACGAAAGCTATATTGACCCGATGATCATTATGATGTCGGTGCCATTAGCCGTGCTTGGTGCTTTAACCGCACAGTCATTACGAGGATTATCCAATGATGTTTACACCCAAATTGGACTCGTCATGCTCATTGGCTTAGCCAGTAAAAACTCGATTCTAATTGTAGAATTTGCCAACCAGCTGCGCGAGGGGGGCTTAACTATTTACCAAAGTGCAGTCGTTGCCGCTCAAAAACGGATGCGTCCCATTATTATGACGGCAATTTCGACATTGAGTAGTATTTTTCCTTTGGTCATTGCCAGCGGCGCCGGTTCGGCAAGTCGTCAGTCTTTGGGAACGGCTGTTTTTGGGGGAATGTTTGTTGCTACCTTCCTCAGTCTATTTGTTGTTCCTGTTTTATATATCGTGATCAAAGCGCTCGGTGAACGTCTTTCTGGACAGAGTCATTCACAGCAAGGGCAAATGGCAACATCAACAGTCAATTCAGAACAAAGCTCAGATTCGACAACCAATTCGGTATCTAGAAGAATTTTGTCTCGCTTAGCGATTAATTCGCCACAGTTAACAATCAAGCAAGAAGTGGATACGGAATTATTAGAAACAATGCCTCTAGCACAGCTTGAAGAGGAGCTTAATGTTATGCAAAAATCCTTTGATCAAGCTGTTTCTTTTGTTAAAGATCAAGAACAAGAATTAGAATCTAAATTACAAAAACTTCGTGAACTTGAAACCAAATTACATGATGCTCCAGTTACTAAAAAAGAAAAAATTAAAAATGAATTAGAAGAAGAAAAAGAACGGTATCAACTCCTAGAAAAAGCTTTAGTGGGTCAATGTCGAAATTTGATTGCCCGAGAAAATATCATAGAGCAATACAAAACTATTATTAAGCGTCGTAAAGCTAACAGTTATCAAGCAACCAATTGACTTGACTTGCCTTGGGAAGACGCGATCGCGACGACAACTCCTTCTGAAATAAATCGTAAGTAAATCGCTGAAGTATCAATGACCACTAGCTCGGCAACCCCACTTCATCATAACCAAGAATTTCCTCTGCACTGCGCTGATCTTGGTCGGGTAATTGAGAACAATTTAAGGCAATTTCTGTCAACCGTTGTTCAAGTTGGTCAGCGTTGAGGTGAGCATTTTGATTTGTGGCTTCTATGACCGCTTCTGTGAGGCTACACCCTCTTAACTCGGCGAGTTCACGCGCCATCCTATGCACTTGAGGGTTTTTGATATTCATTGACATCATAGAAGAACGGTAGATTTTTTCTCTATTCTACCGCTTAGATATAAACGATAATAACTGAACGACTGTTCAACTGTTATAAAATTTTCCTTAAGCAATCTTCCAAAACGAACTCTTGAAATTTATGAATGCTCAAGCTCAATCATCCGCAACGCCTTCGTGTGAAATTACTCATGCTATACAAACTGAGCAACTCAGTGCCTATATCGAGGAAGTTCTCCCCGTGGAAAAATCACAACGGATGGCAGAGTTTTTTAGTTTTTTAGGTGATCCCAATCGCCTACGGATTTTGTCTCTACTGGCGAAACAGGAACTGTGTGTCTGTTAGCGGATCACCACATTCTAGAGTTATATCAAGCGGTGGCTGAGCATCTGGATGAAAAATAATAACGCTGGCTCAGTTTTCTCGGAAAAAGGATTTGGCGATTTTTGCCACAGGAGACGCATATTCTTCGTGCATTCCCAGTGAACCTGGGAGATGAGCGCTTTCAATATTGGAGAGTGCTGCGAGGGCTTCCATTTCGGCTTTTGATTGCGGGGGAGATTGTTCTCCAATAATGATCTTGGTGGGAAGGGTTAAAGATTGTGCAACCTGCAGGAATTCTTCATGACTGGTCATCGGATCTAAGCCAGCGGTGACAAATGTTGCTGGTGCAAACCGTCCTCCCGGCTGTTGGGTTAATTGATGCTTCTCCGCAATAAACTCTGGGGTGAGATGATTGATATCGGTGTAAACATGACGTTTGTACATGAATTTCAAAAAAGCTGGGGTTGTATTTAATCCATAAAGGGCTTGACCAATAAATGGCAATTTGACTAGATTTCTTACCCCTTGCGCCACAACAGTGGGTGCGCCCATCACTCGCAACGGTCCTTTCCAAGTGGGAGCAATGAGAAGCATTTTGGAAAATAGAGCCGGATGGGAATAAGCCACTTGCATGGCATAGCCAGCACCATGACCGGCTGCAACAATTGCAACTGGTTCTGAAAAGGTAGCTTGGATAAAATCTTTGAGGAGTTGTTCGTATAATAATCGCCCATAATTGAGATTCGGACGATCTGAGTCCCCAAAGCCCAGCCAATCGAGAGTGACAGCTTGAAAGTCAGAAGCTAGACTCTCAGCTAAGCCGAGCATTTCTTTGCGAGTGGAAACGGTGCTAAATGCTGGCAGGAGCAACACCGGCGAACCGTCTCCCCGAGTTTCATAGGCGATTTGAAAGTCACGACCTTGATGGTGCCACTGATAATATTGTGTTGTTTTAAGAGTAGTGGGAGTCATAGTAAACGGTTTGAAAGGTTACTTGTTTGGTCAGGGGCTGATATAAAGTATAGGTTGCTTGTTGTGGTGTTTGTCCTACATTACCCACACCAATCACTCGACAAGATGCCAGGGTTTCTTGTGACGTTTGTTGTGTTTTTTCTAAGGTTCGGGTGCTGGAATCAAGATTTGCCCTTTCCACACAGTATTCAAATGTTAACCCTGAACGCCCACATAATAAGGTCTCTGCTTCTGCTCTGAGAACGCGATCGCAAATTTGAATCGCTGGTGTTTCGGGAGTCAATTCGTCATCGTAACTTACGGTACTGCCATGAATGAGTAAGCAGTCTTCTTCATGAAAGCCAAAGTCCAGATTGCGTAACCATTGTACGGTTTCTCTGGAAACAGATTCCCATAACTTCAGAATCGCATCAGCGCCATAACGTTCTCGTAAGGGGACGGCTTCTCCAACACCACTGAAAGCATACAAATCAAAACATTGTTCTTCCCACCACCCCGTACACACTTGCGGTTTCACTTCATCGGCGTGAGGAAACTGAATTCGTTGCACCACTGCTTCATTATCACCCTGTAACCCAATGATATCTCCTAGAATGTAGATCGCTGTAACTGGAATCTCTTGACCCTTAATATCAGCGAGAACCGCCTCATAAGCCTGTAAATTCCCTTCAATCCCGCTTAAAATCGCCCACTGTGTCATGATTGTTCCTGCTTCCTCACTTCTGACAAACATGAGTTGGATCATCTGCCTTTTCCGCAAACTCCAGACCTCGCGCTAACCGCCAAGCAAAAATTGGGGGCAGTCCTTGTTCTAAAATGGCTAAACAGGTTTTAGTGTAGTTATAAGGCACTTCCCTTAATGTCACTTCCTCCGTTTCAGTATCATAGAGGACATACGTCGCATCAGGTTTTCCATGACGGGGTTCTCCCACTGACCCAGCATTGATGATTCGTTTCAGCGGCGTGGTGAGTGTATTGTTGCTTATTTTTTCGGGTTCTTGCACTCGCACCGATAACTTCATGTTGCCTAACTCGCGAACATAAGGAATATGGGTATGTCCACAAAACAAGGTATCCGCCCCTGTGGATAAAACTCGTTCGAGGGCAATCAATGCTGCTGTATCGGGTAAGAGATACTCATGTTGGCTGTTGGGGCTACCGTGAACAAAACAGAGATTGCCTTCTCTGAGAATCATCGGTAAATTGGCTAAATAGTCCCGCACCTCTGACTTAATTACCCGATTCGTCCATTCATGGGCAACTTTTCCTCGTTTTTCTGCAATTTGCGAAGGATAACTACATTCACAAGCATCTAACCCTTCCACCACATCTTCATCCCAACAGCCTTGACAGGTGGGAATCTCTAAATCGCGAATTAACTCAACCACTTCGTTAGGATAGGGACCATAACCGACTAGATCTCCTAAACAGTAAACGCGATCGGCTTTTTGCGCTTCAATGTCGGATAAAACCGCAGTTAAGGCTTCATAATTACCGTGAATGCAGGAAATAACAGCTAATTTCATGAGGCGACTGTCTCCTGATAATAACTCTGATATTGACTCAGGGCATGATCTGATAAGCAACTTTCTAGTAAAATCTGTTTAATGGTGCTCTCTTCCAAATTCCAGCCCACCACTTCCATTCCGCTAAAACGATTCGGTCGCCCTTCCAACCACCGAGGAACATTTAATTCTCGATACTCACTACCAGGAAGCGCATCGACAAAATCCATCTGGATCAGGGTTCCATCAGGAAGTTCAAAAAGACCTTTCGCCCGTTGCACTTGACCATAAGCGCCACCGACGATTTCCATCCAAATCGTTTCTAAGCTGGGCGGATCAAACACTTGTCCCGTTAAGGGGCGACACCAAATTTGAGGCGAGTCGCCGTATCGTGAGGATTGAACGGAATTGCCAGTAACCATTTCATCTGCCCAGTTTTGCCATTGTGATGATTCCGTTTCTGGAGGAACAACCGCTACGCGATGACAAGGAAAGGAATTGAGAAAAGGGGAGGCTAAATCCAAATAAAACCCTAATTCCACATAAACCACTGCTTCTTCCGAGAGTCTGCTGAGAAAGGTTTGCACTTCTGTGTCAGGAATCGTTTGTACCCACCGAAAGCGATAATCGATACCAGCAAGATCAACCGAAGCATTCCCTAACCCTGGACAAAGGTAATAGGTGGGAGTAGCGGGTTGTCGCAAGAACTGGCTAATCCAAGTGGTTTTCCCACTGCCAGAGGGTCCTGCTACTGCAATCAGAGAAGGAGAACTCATAAGTTATAAAATGATAATGATTATCAGTTTAATTTTAACAGAGTCCCAAGCGCTACCAGTTGGCAAGTCAATAAGACATTCTACAATTTCAACGTGGTCATTGATACCTGATTCTTCAGCAAGTAATCGTTCCAGCAAACTGGGTGCAACCCAGAATCCAGAGGTGGTTTCTAAATCTAGCAATCCTGCTCTAGCAGCATCTTTGAGAATGCCGAGAAGACCAATAATTTTTAATGGATAATGATTACTTGACTCAAGTTTTAGTCGCTTCCGCTAGTTAACGATTGAGCAATTGTCAATATTCCTCCAAATTGCCCGAAAACTCAATTAGAATCACACCTAGAAACTCTGCTTCAATTAAAGTAGCTAGAGAAGAGTGTGCGAAAATTTAGATAAGCAAGTGCGTCTTTTTTTTATTTTTGATCCACAGATTCAATCATGTGTCAAGTTTGCTAAGATGCGTTTACCCTGCTTTTTCGATGCAGTTTAAAATTCAATGCCAGGTTGGGCTTTTACCCCTTGTTCTCGAAAGGGATGCTTAATCAGTTTCATTTCTGTGACTAAGTCGGCGGCTTCAATTAATTCTGTGG
>JAAANX010000176.1 GCA_009909085.1 Cyanobacteria bacterium GSL.Bin1
GTTTCAGTGCTGCGTCCAGAGGATTTGTCCCCGCAGCGCTTAGCCGAAAAAATTGTGGATGCTCTGGAGACGAAATCGACTGCTATTGCCTTTGATTGCAATGGGGTTGCTAAGACAGCCGAAATTTTGCAGGACTTTTACCAAAAGTCCCTTGCCGCCTAACCTTAACGTTTTTTAATGGGAGAGAACTGATGAAACCGCAACGCATTTGCCTGACCACCTTAGAATTTCCCCCTGATGTCGGGGGGGTCGGAGAATCTGTGTATCGCATTGCCCAAATGCTCAAAGCCATTGGCTATGAGGTTCACGTTGCTGTCTTTCATTCTAAACAACGTAAAGATGATACCTTGCAGCGATCGCGCTCTATCTCTCAAGAACAAAACGGAATTTTAGTCCATCGTCTGTTCCCCGCCATCCGCTCCGAAACCCCAATTATCCAAGATTTTCTCAGTGAAGTCTATTTTCTGCTGGAACAACTGCATCATCAATTTCAATTCCGGCTCTTTCACGGCTTTTTTATTAACGAAACGGGGTTTTTGACAACATTACTCGCAAAAGAACAGGGCGTTCCGGTGATTAATAGCGTGCGCGGGAGTGACTTGCACAAGCATTTGTTTAGTCCCAAACAACAGGGGCAAATCACTTGGACTCTTGCCCAGTCCGATTGGGTAACGTTTGTCAGTCGTGCCTTGATGAGACGCGCCTTAGTCCTAGTGCCGGAATTGCGCGATCGCGCCACGGCTTTCTGGAATTCCATTCAACCCGTCGATTTTGCCTCATTGCCTGTTCCGCCTCATCTGGAACGGTTGCAGGGAACAGTCATTGGCTCAACTGGACGTTTTCGCGACAAAAAAGGACTGGAAGTCCTACTGGATGCTTGCGCTGCCTTAACGCCAAAAAAGGAGTTAACCCTCCTGCTCGTCGGCGATTATGCAGAACGAGAAAAAACCTATTGGCAGCAACAAATTCAAAACAGTCCGATTCAGGATCAGATCATCCTCACCGGAATGGTGGATCGCCACACTGCCCTCGCTTATCTGGCACATCTTGATATTTTTGCTCTGCCTTCCTTGCATGACGGTTGCCCCAATGCCCTCTTGGAAGCAATGCTTGCGGGTAAACCCATTGTCGGTACCAATATCGATGCCATTGGTGAAATTTTACGAGATGGGGAAAACGGTTGCGTCGTTCCCCCTGGTAATGAGATGGCGCTTGCCCAAGCGCTAGAAAGGTTAGCGGACAACGAGCAATTACGCCAAAACCTGGGTCAAGCCGCTCAAAAAACTGCCCTCACTGACCTTGCCCCAGAACAAGAACAGTCTCACTGGGCGCAAATTTATGCACAGGTGTTGTCCGCTACTGAAGAAAAGGTTATT
Source organism: Cyanobacteria bacterium GSL.Bin1 (assembly GCA_009909085.1). NCBI lineage: Bacteria > Bacillati > Cyanobacteriota > Cyanobacteria bacterium GSL.Bin1. Next base: position 1,377 of record JAAANX010000176.1, read on the forward strand.
GCGCTCTCAGCCTAATTGCAATCCTGGAAAAGAAATGACAATGAAACCGAAAATTACAATTATTGTTTCTCCTCGTGAGCGTTTTAGTTATGCTCAGCAATCGCTCAAGAGTATTTATACCCACACAACAATTCCTTTCCACCTGGTCTATGTCGATGGCGGGTCTCCCCCTAGACTCCGAGATGATTTAAAACAAAAATCCCAAGAATTGGGCTTTGACTTGATCCGAACTGAACACTTTCTGGCACCGAACCAAGCGCGCAATTTGGGATTAGCCTATGCACCGCCAACCGAATACGTCCTATTTATTGATAATGATGTGGAAGTATCGCCACACTGGCTTAAGGAGATGGTTGCCTGTGCTGATGAAACAGCAGCAACCGTGGTTTGCCCCCTGACTTGCATTGGTCGTCCTCTGGGCGAAACCATTCACCTTGCCGGTGGGGAAGCTCGCATTGTCTTACAAGTGAAAGGAGAGCAAATGCAGCGGCGGGTTCACGAAAAGCATTACTTTGTCAATCGTTCAGTCGCAGCGGTAAAAGATCAGCTCAAACGACAACCCTGTGAGTTTGCCGAGTTTCATTGTATGCTGGTGCGTCGTTCAATTTTCGATACGATTGGACCCTTAGATGAAAAGCTCTTGAGTACCCGAGAACACATTGATTTTTGTCTGCGAGTCATCCAAGCGCAAGGAACCCTTTACTGTGAGCCGAATGCCGTTGTGACTTATGTGCCAGATGTTTTGTATCGTTGGTATGATTTAGCTTACTTTATGCTGCGTTGGAGTGATGACTGGGAAATGCGCAGTCTCAAACACTTCCGCAAAAAGTGGAATCTTCCCAAGAAAGATAAGTATTTTCGGAAGCGCTATCGGCGTTTGGGCTATCGCCGCCACCAAGCCTTCCTCAAACCTTGGGTGAAGCGAGTATTATTCGGTCATGCACCGCCGCTGATAATGAAACCCTTGATTGCCCTAGAACGACAACTCAATCGTTGGGTGAGCACTCGTTATAATTCTCTGTACGCGGATCACGCTTCTTCTACGGAGGCAACAATCCAACTCTCCCCTTCCACTCAAGATTCAACCCACGTGGCTTGACGCTCCCATCACCGGAGGTGAGGGATTCTTGGGCTGAGTCTTGCCTCCATTAACTAAGTTAATTTTGGTCTTACGGTCTCATGTCCTACCTGACTACACCTTTTACAGCAAGCGCTCTTAAAGGTAGCTCCCCAAGCGTTTAGATTTCCGTCCGCCCGACGGTATCGTAATTTATTTTGATCTCCCGCCCTTGATACTTATCGATCAGTGGAGCAATGGGGCAAGCGGTTTTCGATACCCACTTGGTGCAGTTAGCCTTTTTCCAGCCGGAGCAAAGCGTGAGGATAGGTTCGTACTACACGACTAATCCAATATCCCTCCTTTAGCTTGCCAAAATCATACCACACAACTATCCTGATTCATCCCATCATCTGAGATGAGGGTCTTCTCAGGATGACAGATAAATTGTTTAATCTCATGCCGAAAAAAAAGAAACCGCAATCGATTGGAGACGCTTTACCCAGCCTCGGTCGCATCCTCAAACAATTTTGGCCGCAAATTGCTCAGCAAAAATCATTAATGGGAACCGCTTTTCTTGCTCTCCTTGCGGAAACTGCGATGCGATTATTAGAACCTTGGCCCCTCAAACTGATGTTTGATCGCGTGATTTTACCCGGGTTTCAGGTGGAATCATTTGGGGTGGGTCCCATCGAGAATTTAGATCCCTTCTGGGTTTTAACTGGGTTGTCGATCGCGCTGGTGTTGATTTCTGCCCTACGAGGGGCATTTGCCTATTTCAGCGCTGTCAATATGGCAGTGGCGGCAACTTATGTCATGACTGAAATCCGAAATGAACTCTATCGCCATATCCAGCACTTATCTCTTTCTTTTCATAACCAATCCAAAAGTGGCGATTTAATCACGCGGGTGACTTATGATGTGGAACGACTGCGGGAAGTGACCGTTGTTGCGTTTTTACCCTTAATTACCAATTTGCTGACGCTGGTTGGGATGCTCGCGGTCATGTTTATTTTAAATGGGGAATTGGCTCTGATCGCGATCGCGGTTCTTCCTGTCTTTTTACTAACCACCCGTCAAATGGGGAATAAAATTCAAACCGTGGCGCGTCGTCAACGCAAGCGGGAAGGGGCGATGGCAGCCTCGGCAGCAGAAGCCATTAGCGCCATTCAAGTGGTGCAAGCGTTATCTTTACAAGGGCTGCTCGAAAAATCCTTTGCTAAGGATAACCAAAAAAGCCTCAAAGAAAGTGCAGAAGCTCAAAAATTACGGGCTGGGCAAGAACGGTTAGTGGAACTATTAGTTGCCATTGCCATTGCCATCGTTCTCTGGCGGGGAGTGCAACTGACCCTATCAGGAATGGTTTCCCCAGGAGATTTATTGGTGTTCGTGACTTATCTCAAAGTAGCTTTTAAGCCCATGCGCCAGTTGGCAAAATACACGGGACAAATTGCCAAAGCAACCGCGTCTGGGGAGCGGATTATTGAGTTAATGAACCAAGTGCCCGAGGTTCAGGATAGCCGAGGCGCAAAAGAAGCCCCGCCATTACAAGGGGCAGTGCGTTTTGAGAATCTTACCTTTGCCTATCAGCGCGATCGGGAACAGTGCAGCTTACAGAACCTTAATTTTAATGTTGAACCGGGACAACACATTGCCATTGTTGGTCCTTCTGGGAGCGGTAAATCAACGCTTGTTAGTTTAGTGCTTCGTCTCTATGATCCTCTAGAAGGCAACATTTTCATTGATGGTCACGATATTCGCGAATATACCATTGCCTCTCTGCGTCGCCAAATTAGTATTGTCTTACAAGATACGATTCTGTTTGGCAGCAGTATTCGTGACAACATTGCTTATGGTAACTCTGAAGCAACCGAGTCGGAGATGATTGCGGCGGCTGAACTGGCAAATGCTCACGACTTTATTACCCAACTCCCCCAGGGCTACGACACAATCGTCAGTGAACGGGGAACTACGCTCTCGGGGGGTCAACGACAGCGCATCGCGATCGCGCGGGCAGCGATCCGCAAAGCCCCCATTTTAATTTTGGATGAACCCACCACTGGCTTAGATAATGAAAGTGAAGCCCTGGTCACAGAAGCCCTACGCCGGTTAACCCAAGGACGCACAACATTTTGGATTTCTCACAACTTACACGCCACTCGTCAGGCTGACTGCATTCTCTACCTAGAAAATGGTCAGTTACGAGAACAAGGCAGCCATGAGGAATTAATGCAACTAGACGGTCGCTATGCGCAACTGTATCAGTTGCAAGCCGATGATATTTCTCTGGTGGGGTGAATCATGAGAGATTTTTTGCCGAATTTCCCCCTCTCTCCTGTTCCAGAAACGGGAACCCGCATTATACTCCTGCGTCACGGTCGCAGCACTCTCAACGATCAACAGCGCTACCAAGGGAGTTCTGATGAGGCTACTCTCACCGATCAAGGTCATCTTGCCTCTCAGCGGATGGGTCAATTTCTAGAAAATTGCCCGCTTGACACGGTTTATGTCAGTCCTCTCCAACGCGCTCAAGAAACACTTGTTGATTTACTGCCTTATCTGAAGACGCAACCGCAACAGATTCAGACTTCAGAGTTATTACAAGAAATCAAGTTGCCCACGTGGGAAGGGCGACCTTATCAGGAGGTTCGGACTGAAGACAGTGACCGTTACTCGTGTTGGCAAGTGCGACCCGATCAATTTCAAATTCAGACAGAGGAAAATTGTGTATTTTATCCAGTTTTAGAGTTATATCAACGAATTCAGGAATTTTGGCAGACGATTTTACCGTGGCATCGCACAGAAACCCTGCTCATTGTTGGGCATGGCAGTACCAATCAGGCATTAATCAATACGGCTTTGGGGATTTCTCCTCGCTATCACCACTGCTTTCAACAAACCCATAGCGGTCTCACCGTATTCGATATTCTCACGCCGGGCAGGAGTCAGATCCATCTTCTCAACCTCACACTCAATCCGGGTTTGCCAAAACTCAAAGCCGGTAAGCAAGGAGTGCGGTTGGTGCTGTTACCGTTTCATCCTGATTTTCCTTCTCAGCCAAGGCTGTTGGCGCCATTCAACTCAGTCTCCATTCAGGAAATTATCGGGGAAAATTGCGATCTCCTGCAACAGTTAGCACAAGCGCATCTAGAAGCAATCGTCAGGATACTCCAAGGATCACAGTTGTCCCTAAGAGCATTGCCCCCCTTGCATCAGAAAGAATTAAGAACGGTTTGCGCGATCGCGCCCCCTCCCACTCTCAGTCGTTTATTGGCACACCTGTTCCCCTTTCCCCACCCAGTGCCGTTATTCCCTAATACATTCAGTGTTGTCCATTACCCCAGTTCCCAAACTTCCCCAATCTTGCAAGCCATGAACGTGACATCCTCCTACGGGATTTTCGTTGCTAAACTATGATTGATGGGAGATAACACACGCGCTGGTAGAGGTGTGGAATCGTCAACGGTAACCATGACAAAAATTGTCTATTTTGACTGTCCAACCGGCATTGCTGGGGATATGTGTTTAGGGGCGTTAGTGGATGCCGGTGTTCCCATCGACTATCTCCAATCTCAATTACAACAGTTGGACATTAGTGAAGAGTATGAGTTATCCACTTATTCTCTCTCCCATAATGGGCAAGTCGCAACAAAAGTTGAAGTTCAGCTAAGAACAACTACGCCGCCGCATCGCCATCTCCCCGACATTGAAACCCTGATTCAAAACGCCAAGCTTCCCCCGCCAGTTGAAACATGGAGTTTAGCCGTTTTCAAACAACTGGCTCTTGCTGAAGCGGCTGTACATGGGGTATCGCCTCATGAGGTGCATTTCCATGAAGTGGGGGCAACCGATGCCATTATTGATATTGTTGGCACTTGCTTAGGCTTATATTGGCTGGATGTAGACGCCATTTACTGTTCTGCCCTCCCCACGGGCGGCGGCAGCGTCAAAGCCGCCCACGGGCGTTTACCCGTGCCGGTTCCTGCCGTGGTTAAATTATGGGAGACGCGACAAGTTCCTGTATATAGCAATGGCATTCAGAAAGAATTAGTCACTCCTACCGGCGCAGCGTTAGTCGTGACTCTCAGTCAAAAATTTGGTAATGCCCCAGCGATGACGGTGCAAAAAGTGGGTTTAGGGGCAGGAACTGCCCGTTTACCCCTTCCCAATATTCTCCGTTTATGGCTCGGAGAAACAACCACAGCGGAAAATTTAGAAACCGTTGCTGTCTTAGAAACCCAAATTGACGATCTCTCGCCACAAGTTTTAGCCTACTCTCAAGAATTACTATTTAGCGTTGGGGCGTTAGATGTCTTCACTCAAGGGATTACAATGAAAAAATCTCGCTTAGGAACCTTAGTTACTGTTGTTTGTCCGGTGGATAAAATTCCTGAGTGCGAAGCGATTTTGTTTCAGGAAACGACCACCCTTGGCATTCGTCGGCAAATTCAAAATCGCACTGCCCTCCAACGAGAAATGCAAGCTGTAAGCACACCCTATGGTGAAATTCCGGTTAAAGTTGCTTTCTTACAGGAGAAAGTAATGAACGTCCAGCCCGAATACGAAGTCTGTGTGAAAATCGCTCAACAGTATCAAGTGCCCTTAAAAGCCGTTCAAGAAAGCGCGATCGCTGCTTATGATCAGCAAAAATAAATCCTGATTCAGTTTTTATTCACCGATCATCAAGCCTCAGTTATTGGTTACTCTTAGACAATGCAGCAGCAGCAACCAATAACTCCTACTTATCTCAGTTAAACTTCTGTATTTTCCTCTTTCTTTTCTAACTCAACGCCCGACTTAGAATCTTGTTGCTGTTCTCGTCTTTCACGCTGTTTACGATCTGCTCTGACCACATCTTCTAACACAGATCGCGCTTGCTCCATCTTCTCTAAATTACTGCGATAGAGATCTAAATCTTTATCTACTTTTTCTTTCGGTAAATTCAGGGCTTGACAGCAATTTTCTAGTACTTCTTCCCGCTTCTGATCATCATTAACAATCTCCGGATTCGCTTTCTCTAGGAGAGTATAGACGCCAATGATAAACAAACGACTGTACTTAAAGCGAGGATTCTCTTTAATCCCTTTTAGAACTTCGTTTAACTCTCCCGCGTCCTCTAAAGGCTTCAATTCACATAACCAAGCGGTGACTGCTTCTCCAGAATGATGATCGGCAAGCGATTTTACCCCTTCTGCATCCTGCCGATACTGCTGGGGATCACTTTCAACTGCTTTACAAATCGCATTAAAAATCGATTCTTTATCTTTTTCCGGTTGATAACCTTGCATGAAGGTGTCAAAAACAGTTGTTACCCCTAAGGCATAAATCGGGTCATACTTGAAATCAACATTCACCGTTAGCAGGTGCATTTCCACCAATAATTCCTCAATCACTCGGCGGTAGATTGAGTTCAGAGGACGGGTATGGAGTGTATAGAAGGTCCGTTTAGTATCAGAAAGAGTGCGAAGAGTATCCACAGATTTTATGTCAGTTTCTTTAATTATAGACAGCTTGTTTATTCTAACTATTGTCTCGTTTCTAAGAAAATTTGCCAAGTCCCCCATTAGTAATAGATAATGATCGTCACTTTTCTTAAGACATTAGGGATTCAGCGTTCTTTGACGGTTAACACCAACAAGAGTACTGCCTGATTAAAAGACTGACTGAGTTTACTTTTGAGATAAACGGCTGCAATCATCTTTTTCTCTGCTATACCCATTAATCTTAAACCTTATTACTAATTGAGTGAAGGGAAGTTAGATTGAGCATGGATTAATACGACAAGGTCAGGGATTGAATGGGTTTTATTTCTTTTTTGATCTATAAAACTACCACTCAATTATCTGACTATTTGAGTTGGTATTTCTCACGATGAAAACAGAGAAAACAGATATTTTTGATCAAACAAATTCCGGATTTCTGCTCTCTTAAAACATTCCTGGAAGGACTGAGCAATCTATGAAAAATGAAGTACCGAAGCCAGTAACCCCCCTCAACAGGGGGCTTATCATAATTATAGCAATGAAGTCATCCGTACTCCGCCGTGAGACGACGGAGCGGCTCGGGTGAGCTCGCCGAACTCCTGCGGATGACCGTTGGTCAGCGCAACCGCGATCAGGAGATGCTTCTTGTCCTGAGTGTATTTTGACCGTTTACAACTTACCTTTTTTGGTTCCAATTTACCCAGTCTTGAGGTTTCAGGAAGACATCATAAAGTTCCGCTTCTGGTGTATTCGGTTCAGGATGATAGCAGTATTCCCAGCGCACCAACGGCGGTAATGACATTAAAATTGATTCAATGCGCCCTTTGGTTTGCAAACCAAAAATCGTGCCGCGATCATAAACTAAATTAAATTCTACATAGCGTCCGCGGCGATAGAGTTGGAAATTCCGTTCCCGTTCACCATAATCAATTTGACGTCGCTCTTTTGCAATCGGTGTATAAGCGGGTAAAAAGGCATTACCACAGTCTTGAACAAAGGCAAATAAGTCTTCCCAACTCCGCGGTTCAATTGCTCCTAATTCGCTGCTATATTGTCCCGCTTTTCCTTCTGGATCAGGTCCGCGATAGAGTTCTCCTTGACCATCTTGATAATCAAAAAAGATACCGCCAATCCCGCGATTTTCTTGACGATGTTTGATGTAGAAATACTCATCGCACCACCGTTTAAAAATAGGGTAATATTCTTGATGATGATGATCGCAGCTGTTTTTTAGTGTCTGGTGAAAATGAACGGCATCTTCGGCGAATGGGTAATAGGGGGTTAAATCAGCGCCCCCACCAAACCACCAAACCGGACCGGCTTCAAAATAGCGATAATTGAGGTGAACGGTTGGTACATAAGGATGGCGGGGGTGTAACACCATAGAGGTTCCCGTGGCAAAAAATTCATGTCCTTCTGCTTCGGGACGTTGTTTCAAAATGGAGGAAGGAAGTTGAGTGCCAAAGACCTCGGAAAAGTTAACCCCACCTTGTTCAAATAAATCGCCTTCTTTGATCACGCGCGATCGACCGCCACCGCCTTCTTCCCGTTCCCAACTATCTTCTCGGAAGGTTTGACCACTGCCA